>JBFMCL010000021.1 GCA_040754395.1 Nitrospirota bacterium
CAGGCGGCCTGGCGTATTGCCGTCGAGGCCTGGCTGAATAAGAAAGGTTTTGTAACCGTGACCCTGAATGGAAAAGTGTTACCCAGTTTTTTCTGATTTCGGTATCATTAACTCATGGCGTGCACAACTATTAGAGCTTAAGGATTTGATTCATAGTGGCTTGCCGACATTCGATTACCACTTCTTTGAACTTTCCTCATTTTTGCGGAATAAAGATTCAGTTCATAAGATCTACCAACAATATGATGGGCATGTAGTTATAAGGGTAATCCCTACCGATAGCCAATATCAACGGTTAACCATAATTGACAAAACATTAGAAGATTGTTATCGGCTATTGGCAAAAAAGATAGAAGATAAAGCTATGCCTTATTACAATGTGGTAATCAATGAATATGACCCAGCCCAATATGCTGGAGTTATTATTTCTTGGCCGGAACGACTTATTATCGAAATGGTTGCCGATGTAGATTTGGAAAAGTTATCGCATAGCCGAATTGTGCCATGGCATGCTGAATTTGCAGAACATTTCCCATATTCTTTTCGAAAAATGATTTACAATGAAAATATCAATCATGACATAAAAGAGATAATGTGGGGCGTTATTAAGTCCATTTCTTCTGTTGAGTATGACGGCTATTCAATTCCGCGTTTTATCCCAATGGTCGGGGATTTTGAATTCGTCATATCAAAAAGGAGTGGAACCTTGAGATTCGTGGACTATAAAAATGTTTGGTGGAAATTATTTAGGAGTTCAGGGAAATAAGTCCTTTGGGGAAAGTATGGGGTCGGCCGGAATACTCAGCTCAGCCCTGATAATTCCCAAAAGAAACACACAGAATATTCAACTTATACAGAAGAGTTTAGTACTGTGAGAAGTTATTCCATGAAGTCCAACGTGTCAGAGTGTTCTAAACAAACACTTCTTCTGCAACAGGCAAGTCTTTGCTGGATCTGACTGAGATTAATCCAAAAGAAGCCAGATTACGGATTGTTTTTGCCACTTCAGATTTGTCATAGGAAGGTCTTCTTCTTTGTTTCCATTCCATAACCTCATTTAAAACATCACCTTCAGATGGCATTTCTTTATGATCTTTTTGATACGATTTCGCTGCAAAATGTACTGTTGAAGCAAGTTCTGCTTGATGTGTTGTATTTATTCTAAGGAATAGATCAGTAAGTCGTTCAATGATAGGTTGCGCTTGATGAATCTCTTCTCGATATAGCTTTAATGCATCATCAAAAGTCGGCCCGGGCCGGACACTGAACATTCTCCCAAGCTGTTCCTCTTTAATCAGACCATTATTAACAAGTTTGGTTATCTTGAATTTCAGATCTGCTGCAAAAGGGCCGAAACTACCACGGGAATAACTCAATCCGGTTTTCAATCCTAATTCAGTTGCAAAATATGCGATCTTTTGGAACATTGTTCTGCCTATTGGCCAATGATAGGGTTCATTTTCGATTCTCGCAAGAACCTCAACAATCGCTATCAATCCGGGCTCAATTTTGTTGTTGATTGATCTGCCTGATATGACTGCCTGTTCGACATCTCTTGAAAGGAACTCCGGCGTAAGTTCTTCAGGCGAAGTTCCGAGTGGAGCATACAGTTCCACGGGAATATCAAGTTTTTTCATATGCCTGTATAAAGTCGGGCCGACAATTTTCCATTCAAGCTGTCCATGTCCACAACCAAGTGGCGGTAAAGCAATAGATGTAATACCCCACTCTTTATAATGCTGTTCAAAAAAATTTAAGCCTCTTACTATATCTGATATGTTAGAAACCGAACGCCAGTGTTCCTTTGTAGGGAAATTTAATATCCATGGAGCGGTAAGTTTCTTGTATAGATAGGGCTCACCAAGTTTTACCTTGCCTTCAGCACATCGCTTAACATAGTCTTCGAACATATCAGGGAAACGCTTTTTAAATTCAAGGGCAATCCCTTTGCCCATTATGCCGACAGTATTTACTGTATTTACCAGTGTCTGACACTTAGACTCGAATAAATCACCAACCAAAACGTTTACCATCATATCCTCATTGGAAAAACAAATCCGGATTAACAGTGATTATAAATTCCGGTTTAATTTCATTGATTATATCATAAAGATTTATTTTGCTCTCTTCGCATGAAACATATGCACCAAGAATATAATCTGTTGGCACCTTATCAGGCACTAAGACTTCTGAGCACTTTATCGAAGCATGACGGAATTTTTCTATTGGATCATCGTGAGTCCAATACCTTGCAAATACACGCTCTCTGTCAATTACCCTTAAACCTTCTGATACTCTATAAAACCTGACGTAATCACTCGAAGCATTTCCGTCTGTAATTACCACCTGAGGTAAATTGTAAATATCCTTGTTCACTTTAACTACACATAATTCTCTATGAAAATCCTTTCTTTTAAACATCATGGGGTTTCTTGCATGAAAATAGAGATTTACATATTGATGTAATGGCCGTCCACCGGGAACAACCACCTTTTTGCGTCGTTCCTGAATTTCATCCATAGCAACAGACTGATGAGGAATTTTCTCTGCCCTCTTGTGAGACAGGATGCCCATCGTACAAATAGATCCCATATTCCTAAGCGGGGTAATGTAGTGAAGTTCTTCTAAGTCCTCAAAGGTCACTGAATATTTTTACCCGTCCTTTTTATCGTTCTACTGCCTTTTCAATAATCCCCGCTACGTCAGCAGGATCTTTGGATACAGCCCATTGCCATTTACCAAACCCGCCGTGAGCATTAACTGCCCGAACCCATTCATCCAAAAAATTTCGCTTTGTTTTGTCTTTTGGAGCATCCTTCCCTTTTGTTTCAAGAACAAGATAATCACCTGTTTTTAAGCGGATTATAAAATCGGGACGGTACTTGTGAACTATACCTTCAAAGACATAAAGAACTTCAAAGCCAAGGTGATCGTTCTTCACCCATGCTGAGATATTTGAATTCCGGTCAAGTTCAAATGATTCGCTCGCTTCCCATGTGCTATCAAATACACAGAAATTGATATGAGATCTTTTTGTATGTGCGCAAGGCTTACCTGTATACCATGTACGCATGTCTCCAGTTGAGCGGATAGGATTGTCTGTGTCAAATATAGGCTCAAGCGACTCTGTATTTTCGCATCTGATTTCTTCCCAGATATGTTGAACTGTTTTAGACATATTTAAAAGTATTAAAATCCTATGTCTAATCTCCTCCTGATAAAAAAGAGGTGGATTGATCCTGATTTTATCAGATGCGATAAATTGCTCAACAATCCTGATGAGCTGTGCAAGAAGAAATTCTTTGTTTCCACTCCAGGTCGGCTTCATCTGGTCATATATGTCCCTTGCGGTCTCAAAGATGATTTTTTGCATTCTGAACTCCTTACCTAAGTCCTCAAGGTCTATTTCGGATATTTTTGTAATATCGGGCTTCCCATCTATAATAGGAGCCATTTCAACTAGTCTTGCAGTGTCATACGCATTCAATTCAATTGGTTTCACCTTGTCAATGTCCAGCTTTAGCACAGGTTTATATGAATGGTTAATGCGGATAATATTGGGCCATTTAATTTCATATTGCTGTTTTTCTTTGACAGGCTCTATCTTAGTCTTTGGTGATGGCGGAGGCGGCGGTGGGCCATCTGTAGATTCATGAGGCAGAAACGTAAAAGGCACTCCAAATATGTTTACATATTCTGCATCGAATAAACCGGTTTTTGGATTAACTTCATAAGAGGTTCTCCTCAACCCCCTGCCCACAACCTGTTCACAAAGCAATTGGCTTGAAAATGCACGAAGACCCATTATATGTGTAACCGTCTTTGCATCCCATCCCTCAGAAAGCATACCAACAGAAATCACTTTCTGGATGCGCTCTCCTTCTTTTCCAGTCTGTCCGACTGTATCAACAGTTCTTCTTAAAATTTCTGCTTGCTCTTTCTTGGAAAGCTTTTTTACAGGCTCCTCGTTTTGATCTTCCTCGTCAGTAATTTGTTCGATAGGGCTAACCTCTTCTTGTGATTCAGCTATTTCGAGAACCTTTGAATCTATGTGCAGTATTTGTTCAGGAATGCACAGTTCATCAATTCGAATCTTTTTATGTTCAAATGCATAGTGTACTCTTGCAGCGGTCTCAGTCCTGTTAGCGACGGTTATCATTACAGGTGGTGTAGGGAATTCAGAATTCTCCCATTTTTTTGCTGTTTCAAGCCAGTCCTTGCCGAGAAGGTAATAACCATTTATGACAAGATCCGGTAGTGTTTCATGTTCCTCAGCCTTTCTGCTTAAGTCATCTTTGACATCAGGGTCATTGTAAATATGATAAAGGCGCGATTTGTAATCCTTTGTTAGCTTTCCATCGTCTCTGACAACAACACGCGGTGTTTTTACCAGACCTGATTCTATTGCATCATTGAGACCAAAATCGCTTATAATCCAATCAAACAAAGCCTCTTCAGAACTCTTTTTTCCTGAAGGCGCAAAGGGAGTTGCTGAAAAATCATAACAGTTTAATATTCCTCTTGTTTTATGAATTCTATCCAGCCCACCTATCCATTTTGTTGCTTCCTCGATATCTTCTTTACTGACTCCTTTAATCTTTGATTCAGCAGGAATGCGCCATGCGTGATGGGCTTCGTCATTTATAACAACAATATTTTGTGCTCTGGCTATTTCTCCCAATACTTCACAGACATATGCCTCATTGCTTTTTACACCTCTTTTATCAACGCTCTTTTTCTTTGCTAATTTCTCTTCTGTTTCCCAGTTTAGTGCATGCCAGTTTCTGATAAGCACCTTTCCCTGACGAAGTTTGTCCAGCAATGCCACAGGGATTATATTGAATTCCTCATAATAATTGTTTTTACCTGAAGGCAGTAAAACCTGAAGGCGACTTTTAACAGTTAATCCGGGAGCTACAACAAAGATATTTTTTGAAAATCTCGTATCCTGCGGATAGGTTATTTTGTTTAATACCTGCCATGCTATCAGCATGGCCATAACAATGGTTTTGCCGGACCCTGTTGCCATCTTTGAACAAAGTCTTCTAAATTCTCCTCCGTCTGAAGGAATTTCTATGCCTACTTTTTCAGAATCAGGCGCTTCATTAAGCCATATGATGGTTTCGATTGCTTCTAACTGACAGAAGAAAAATCGTTTGAATTCCCTTTCTTCTGAATTATGCCAGTGTTCAAGAAGCCGTTTTGTGATGCCCGTTACGCCTGCATATCCTGATTCGCGCCATGCTTTGACGCGTGGACGGATTTTATTTACAATGGGGATTTCTATGAATATGCCGGGATCATCAAATGCTCTAGAACTTTCAGATGCGATTACATATCCGGCAGGACGTCTGCCTTCTTTGAGAGAAAATGTGCGGGTCTCCCTATCATAACTCCAGTAATGTTTTGGTTCTTCATAAGGAGAATTGATAATAAGCTGATCAATTGTGGTCTTCATTTATCAATTTCTATAATCTTCAGACTCTCGATCCCTCTATCATCCACAATCTTTACTGCAATGCGCTGATGATCTCCTGGCTCAAAGGGCAATGAAACATTTCCCCGATATGCTTCAATCAATTCTTCGTCAATTTCTGCCTTAAGGTTTTTTGCAAGCCTTGACCATCCGTCCTTCTCTCCTGCCATCGGGAAAAATACCTGCCTTGGGAAAAGGCTTCTGCCGTCGTAATCAGTGTCCAGCATCCACATGGCGATCCTGTCAGTACCGCCTGATTCGATGTTCCCTGTCTTTGTGTTGTAATAATCAAAACCAAGAACTTCAATTTTATATAAAATAGTCTTGTCCTCTTTGGATTTCTTAGTTTTGCTTTCCTTCTTAGGCACGACTTCGACCAGTTTCACATCGGGCTGTCCCATAAGCCAGAAGCTTTCATTACTTGCTCGCTTCTTTTTGAGGTCATCAGTTAGCAAATCCGTGTTCATCTGGACTTTAAGCAAAGTCACACCCGGCCAGTTTGTCTCATCAATGTCTTTTGCAGCCTCAGGATCGAATTGGAAGGATGCGAAGACAATAATTTTTGGTTTTGGCACAAGTTTCTGTGCTTCTTCAATCGCAAGCGCAACCTGTCGCTGCTCTAACGGCGCATGTTCAGGGCCAAAAGAAATAACTGCTCGCTCCGGCTGCCCGTACGATGCCCGCTTTTCACCTACTCTATCCGCGCCCAAATCATTCGGCTTTGTTTCCGCATCTGCATGAAGCCAGCGAGTGCCCGGTAGAGGTTCAACACGTGAGAAAAAGATGTATTGATTGTTTTTCCCTCGAATTCCGCATTTTAATAATTCATCTCTCCATTCATTCTGTCGCAAGGTTTCGCCAGAGCGGACAACTGATTCGTCAGATGCTGGAATCTCTTCAATTTCAGATAGTGGCGTTACAATCGGCGCAGGCACAGCCTCTACGGTAAATGGCCCCGTAACTCTTGCCAGCGAATTATCCACAAAAGGCTGGTCATAAAGCGTCTCCTGTCCAGCTGGCTCATTTTGTGCAATCGAACCAAGAGTAATATGAGGTACAGTTTTATACCTAAAACCACTCCCCACACCCTCAGCAGGATGTGCAAGCTCATAATAATCAAAAAGCGCAGTCATCAACCTCTGTTTTGCAAGCGTAGTTGAAACACGGGATGTATCACATGTTACCCAACGTCTTCCCCACTGCTCGGCAACATAAGCAGTCGTGCCTGAACCACAAGTGGGATCAAGAACTAAATCGCCCGGATCTGTAGACATAAGCATGCATCTCTGAACAACAATAGGATTTGTTTCCACTGCATACCGTTTTGTTTCTGTAAAACCACCTGCAGTATACGGCCAAAGGTTTGCCATTTCCGTAACAGGGTAATCATCAAAAAAGAGCACATAGTACAATTTATCTCCTAACACAATAAGGCGGCGCTTTTCTGCAAGCCGTTTCATGCCAGACTCATTGGTTTTCCAACTTTTGCCTTCGGTTGGCATAAATGTTTTTCCGTTAAACTCAAATGGAAATACACAGGTAGCAGTACGACCCGTGGACGATAAATCAAGTCTTCTAAATATGCGACAACCCTTTGGCAAATTCGCTGGATTGTTTTTTTCTTCACTTGACATTTTTCTTCTTGTGCCATCTGATAATTCAATAAAAATGAATTCGGTGTTGTCGCTAAGTTGTCGTGGTTCATAAAGTTTCCTAAACTTGACATGCTTTTTATCTTTGGCGTACCAAATTAAATAATCACAAATACCTGCTAATCCAGATGTACCAAGCGGAATTTTAGTCTTGAAAGGAATGATTGAAAAGAAGTTTTTCATCCCAAAAACCTCATCCATCAATTCTTTAACATGGTGCACATTTTCGTCCGAAATTTGCACGAAGACACTTCCGCTTTCGTGGAGAAGTTCTCTTGCAAGAAGTAATCTGTCTCTCAGGTATGTTAAATATGAATGAATGCCAAGCTCCCATGTATCCCTGAATGCCTTTATCATCTCAGGTTCCTGTGTCAAATCTTCATCCTTGCCGTCCTTAACATCACGCTTATTTACAAAAGGCTGAAAATTGCTACCGTATTTGATACCGTAAGGCGGGTCAAAGTAGATCATCTGCACCTGTCCTGCAAGCCCTTCCTTTTCGATAAGGGAATTCATAACAAGCAGGGAATCACCAGCAATCAGACGGTTAGACCAGTTATGTTTATGCTTGTAAAATTCTATCGCATCCCGCAGGGGAGGATTCTCTTCGGGAGACTCGAAAAGAGAGCCCTGAACAAACCCATTTCCATTTTTTTTCTTTCTTACTGCCTGAATGATTGTTCGTGGATCAATCCTTTCATGGACATGAAGGGAAACTGTCTGTACTTCAAAAGATGCATGTTCAGCCTTGCCAGCCCATTGTAAAGAAGGGTCTAAATGCGGATCATAGGCATATTTCTTTTTCCCGGCTTCTTTATCAGTCTCAGGAGTGACAAGTCCAACCGGAGGATTATTCAGCCTCTCTTTTCCCTTATGATCATATTGCTCAATTGGCTTCTTATCTGACTTCTTTTTTCCCCTTGCCATTATTAATCTCCCCAAATTTCTCTAAATAATATTATTTTAATCAACTTATTTCAATATGTACAAAAAAGCGCGAATATTCAGGGGCTTGGCCGAGGCTCGCGGTGCTTATTACAAATTACAGCGCAAAGGGACATAATGGGGACAATAGGGACATTTTTGAACACTCAAGGAATACGCCAAATGCACCAAGAAATGCCCTGATGATTTATCAGATTACCCGTCATAAACCCGTCAAACCCGTCACAACAGGGCCACCAAAGGGGTAGTAGCGCAAATTGGTCGTTCTTCAAAAAGCAACTCTTCATTGCTGTAGTAAAATTGTAGTAGTCTTCTGCGTTTTATGCAGATTTGTCGGCAATAGCCGGAATATAGAGAAATGCTTTTTATGCTTACTAATCAAAGTGTTACGCTGAAACCATTGCCAGTAGCCACTTTGCAAAAATTGCCTCTTAAGTGTACCTAAACCTGGTGCCGCAGGTTCGATTCCTGCAGGGGGTACCATCCTTCTTCCTTTTAAATCAATAAGTTACAGATGGGTTCCTTAATCCCGAATGCCTTCGGGATTCAATCCCTCAGGGGGTACCATATTTTTCAAGGACTTAATTTTTCTCGTCTTTTTTTAATCCCCGAATATACTTCTGCGACCGTAGATTCTAAGTGGAATCAATTTTGATACAGTTGACACAGAATACATGAGAATAGAGAGAAAATCTCGGTTGAAATGGGAATGACACGGTCTTATGTCTAATGTTGAGACCTGACCCCTAGTCGTTCTGCCCGGGAGAAGGAAGCGTCATGAGGACTTTTGTCCCTTTTCCGAGGACAGGCTGGATATCGAGTCTGCCGTAATTTCTCTTGACTGCGAGGTGTGCAATTGCGAGCCCGAACCCGCTTCCAAAATACTTGGTCGAATAGAAAGGGGAAAAGAGCTTTTCCGGATCTGCGAGTGTTATCGGGATACCGGTATTGAATATCTCGATCTGCATGCGGTTGGGAAGGAGGGGATTTGTTGCAGATGAGATTCTTATATGCGGGTTGGCCGGATCGACCGCTTCGAGGCTGTTCTGCAGAAGATGAAAAAACAGGGCGTCCATATCCGCGGGATCACCAAGAATGAAAGGAGCGGTTTTCTCAAGTGCAGTGTCGATCCTGATATCCCCGGCGCTTTTTTTCATGTTGAGGCGTCCCACAGTCTTCTGGATGAGTTCTTCAAGCAGAATCGGTTCAAGGTGCATTGCCCTCCGGGACATTTCGATGAACGTCTTTGTATCCGCGACCATCCCCTCACAGACAGCGCTATCCGAGATCAGGGTCTCGTAGATATCGTATGAAGGGTCATGAGGGTGAATCTTTTTTTTTCAGCCGCCGGACATTCCCTCCGATGGTCGTAATCTTGTTCCTCACACGGTCGGCAACGCCCTTAATGATTTCCATATCGCACCGCGCGTGCGCTTCGATATATGCGTCCGTCTCGATCAGGATGCAGAAGTCCAGGAGCCTGCCGACGGCCCGGGAGACTCCCTCCATCTTCTCAAGGGGTATTCCGGACAGGATGACCCGTTCGCAGAACTGCCGGGTTATCGAGAACCCGAGGTTCGAAAACCTCTGGTCAAGGTTGACTTCGACATGCCGTATGCCGATTTTCCAGAGATAGCTCAGGAATTCATCATCAAGTTTGCCCTGAAAGAGGATTTCGAACCAGTCTGCCCATGCTTTCTTGAGAGAACCGGGGACTTCATAGTGCGTCAGAAATATTCCCGTTTCAGGGATATGCACAAAGAAATCGTATAGGTAATCAGCGAAGGCCTCTTTTGCACGGACAAAGATTTCCCTGAACGGTGCAATTGCCCGCAAGTCGCTCTCGTCCAGACCGAGCTTCTCCCTGAAAAAATGCAGCTTCTGATATGGCACAGAAAGCATCGCAGATCTTCTCCTGTACTCCACTGAGTGAAGTTATGATAAATCTACCTCTTCTGAAAACGCATGTCAAATGCCGAACCGGGCAAAAGCAGCAAATGTGCTGTTTCCCCTGAAAAATCTCAGGCACGCACTGGGGATTTCCTGTATATTCTCACCTGTGAGAATGGTTTTGCATGAAATGAGAACGGGGATGCATCTGTTCGGGCAGAAAACCCCTGTCCCGGGCCGGTTTCGGCGTATCTTCATGAATGGCACGCATATTGCGAAAAAAGGAATAAATCTGCGTGAAAGGTGTACGACAGTGGACAAAAGAAGGCATCAGAGGTTCATCAAAAGGCTTACGGCGAGGTTCGTGATCAGGAATGAAACCTTTACCGGAATTTCGAGCGATATTTCAGAAAATGGTATTTTTATCCGGACGACGCGCGGTTGTCCTGTCAACACCCCGGTTGATATCATGCTGTTGATGCCGGACAACCGTGTCTCCGTGCTCAAGGGCATTGTCAGAAGGACAACGCGTACGCCGATTGCATCGATGAAAAACGGAATGGGTATCGAGATCATGGAGAAAGACACGCTATTCATGAATCTCGTGCAATCACTTAACACCGCATCAGCACTGAGCGCAGCCGGCACTCCTCCGGAGCCGGGAATGCCAATGTCCCCTGAGGCAGGGGATCACAGCCGGAAGGCAACAGACACGGAGAGAAGGCGGCACAGAAGGGTAGCGGTCGGGCATTTGCAGATCAGCGGGGAAATCCCGAATGCCCGGAAGATTGACATTCTCAATATCTGTCCGGACGGCCTTTCTGCAAAAGCAGACATGAGGCTGAATATCGGGAATAACTATCTTCTTAAAATAGCGTACAAGGAAAAAGAGTTATCAGTGAGGGCATCGGTTATATGGTCTCTTATCGTTGACCTGAGGAAAGACCACACTGACAACATTGTCCCGGTGTATTCTGCAGGCATGCAGTTCAATGGGGTGTCCGTTGAGCAAATGCAGGAGCTGATAAAGCTTATCGAAGACCAGGAAGAGGCAGGCAGATCACGGAGTGCCATGCCTTTCCCGCACGATGAATTTATTGATTTGAACGAACATTTCAGTGAACTCTTCGAGGAGTTTGCCAGGTGATCTGCTGATGTCGACCTTGTCTCCGGGAAGGAACAGAAGACTGTCCCGGATGATGTCAGGACAGGGTTCCCCATCAGGAATCTGATTTCATTCCTTCGCGTTTTGCCCTTGTCATGTCCGCTCCCCTGAGTGTTGCCTGTCTCAGATCCGCATTCGACAGGTCGGCAGCGATGAGCGCAGTTTCCAGAAGACTTGCTTCTCTCAGGTCAGCCGAGACAAGAGTCGCGCCATTCATGTCTGTACCGTGCAGCATTGCCCCGCGCAGGTCCGCATGGGAAAGGTCAGCGCCTATCATGCTTGAAGCGCGGGCATTCGTGTTCCGGATCACGGCATGCACCATCCTTGCCAGCACCGCTTCCGTCATCTGGATATTCGCCCCTGAAAGGTCCGCCTTTTCAAAGTTTGCGGATGAGATTCTTGAATTGGTAAAGTCCGCGTCCTTCAGGTTCGCTCCTGAAAAATCAGCTCCGAGGAATGAGGAGAAGGTGAGGTCAGACTTCTCCAGATTTGCCCTGCTGAAGCGTGCACCGATGAAATTCGCACTGCTCAGATTGCTGCCGGACATATCCGTATCATCAAAATCCGACATGCTCGCATTTACCCCGCTCAGGTTCGCACCCTTCAGGACTGATCCCTTAAACCGCATGGCGATCAGGTCAAGCTTGCTCAGGTTGACCCCTGACAGATCATATCCCGAAGCATTGCCCTTTGTTTTCGACAACTCTATTACCTGCTGCCTGGAAAGTTTTTCCATGTTTTCCCTCCTGTTGTGTATTCGGCCTGGTCCCTGCCGGCTGCGGTTGCCCCGAACAGGCTCCTGTGTTTTTATGTACGGATGATAATAGTCTATCAAATGTCCGGCATGAAACCGAATCTCTTCTTCCCTATCCCGGGGCAGTCCATTATAATTAAATAGAAAAGGTGGCGTAAGGAAGACGTGAGTATTGTGCATGCAATGATTCAGGAGAGACGCGGTGCCGGATGAGAGAATCCTGATCGTTGAGGACGAAAAAAAGATTTCCGATATTGTGCTTTCGTATCTTGAGCGGGAGGGGTTTCGTGCAACAGTCGCTGATACGGGAGCGTCTGCGATCAGCAGGATTAAGGATGGATACGACCTGGTGATTCTCGATCTCATGCTTCCCGATATGGATGGCGAGGAGATCTGCGCCTCGATACGGGAAATGTCCGATGTCCCCATTATCATGCTCACCGCAAAGAGTACAGAGGACGACAGGGTAAAGGGACTCGGCATCGGTGCGGATGACTATGTAGTAAAACCGTTCAGTCCGAAAGAACTGGTAGCGAGGGTTAAGGCGCATCTGAGAAGGTCTGCGGGTACCCAGACCAGGATGCTTTCATTCAATAACGGCGCGCTTACCATCGATGTTGCGTCACGGGAAGTGAGAAAGCAGCACATTCCGGTGCCGCTGACGAATACCGAATTCAAAATACTTCTCAGTATCGCCGAGAAACCGCAGGTAGTGTTCAACAGGCTTCAGCTCATCACTATTGTCCAGGGATTTGACTTTGAAGGATTCGACCGTGTGGTGGACGCACATATAAAAAACATACGGCAGAAGTTAGAGGATAATCCCCGCAGGCCCCTCTTCATCAGGACCATTTACGGAAGCGGATACAAGTTCATCGGCATCCCTGATGCACAACCATGAAGACGAAGATCTTTTCGGCATTTCTCCTCATCATCTTCACCGCGCTGATTTCGAACTTCATTTTCGAATGGCTCATCATCAGGGATTTTGAAAATTATGTCAGCAAGGTGACCGAAGACCAGGTTTACTGGATCAAGACATCTGCTGAAAGCAGCTATGACGGTCATTGGAATCACGCCATGCTGTCCGAGACGATCCACTGGGCAATGATGATGGGTTTGGATGCAAAGGTTCTTGACAGTTCGGGCAGGGAGATCATCGCGTCCCACCACATTATCGATTCGCTCCACGATATCATGAAACACCGTATGGAGGAGCTTTTTCATATCCACAGGACAAATGAACCGTTCAGGGAAAAGCCGCTGTATCAGGATGAAAAAGTAATCGGAGTGCTTGCATGGAGACCGTTTCAGAAGCAGGAGCTGGCGGAAAAGGAAGCGGTGTTCAAACGGAGAACGCAATATTTCCTCGTCATTTCTTTTCTGATCGCAGGGGTCGGTGCCCTGGTTATCGCGGTGTACCTCAGCAGGTATCTGTCACACCCGGTTACAGAACTGAGGGGAGTTGCAGAGAAAATAGCGCGGGGAGATTTCGGGGCAAGGACCGCGGTCAGATCAAAGGACGAAGTCGGAAGACTTGCGGAGGTTTTCAATACCATGGCTGAGTCACTCGACCGTGAGGAGAAGATACGGCAAAAGCTGATGTCCAATATTGCGCATGAACTGAGGACCCCGCTCACGATCATGAAAACCCAGGTTGAGGCGATGGCAGACGGAGTCGTGGAAGACAAGGCAAAGGGGCTTGATACTGTTGCCGGTGAAATTGAAAAACTGACGAAGCTTGTGGAAGGAATCGAGGACATCACCTCTGCCGAGGCGAGTTTCTTCAGGAGGGCACAGGAGATAGAGATCAATCTGAAAGAATTCCTTCACGGAATTGCAGATGAGCTGCTGCCTGTGTTCCGGGAGAAGAGCCTTTTTCTCCAGATCGTGGACGCCGAAGCGGTGCATGTCACAACCGACCCCGAGAAACTTGAGAGGATAGTCAGGAACATTCTCTCAAATGCGCTCAAGTTTACCGGAGAGGGTGGAGTAACAATCAGGTATGGCGTGCGCGGGGTCAAACGGTATATTTCGATAAAGGATACGGGCAGAGGGATACCGGAGAAGGAACTGCCGCGCATCTTCACCCGTTTTTACAAGTCCGAGCAACCGGGGACCCGTGGGCTTGGACTGGGTCTTGCCATCGTAAAAGAGCTGGCCGATATCATGGGAGGGGAGATCACCGTTGCCAGCAGGGTGAATGAGGGCGCGGAATTCACGGTCTTTTTACCAGGGTAAAGAAGGGATGTGAATCTGCCTCTCTGTCGGGTATGCTGTATTTCCGGTATCTGCGTTTTTTATGGCTCTGAAGATATGGATGATATTGAAGATTTTTATGGCAATCGTGTATAGTGATTCAGGAGGATGCAATTCCACTGCAGCAGAAAATGAATAGTGTGAATGGTATTCATGGATAAAAGAAGACACAGGCGCGATTTTACCACTACGATAGCGGAATACTCCTTCACGCATCAGCATCACGGGGATGTCTTTGACGGTATCATCGTCAATATCAGCGAATCCGGGTTATGTCTTCTTACCACGACCTTCCTCTCTCAGGGACAGGAAATAATCATCAGAAACGGCGCCCTTGTAGCATCGCGGAAGGCAAACGTGCGATGGGCCGAAAGATACAGGGATGCCTATTACAGGGCAGGACTGGAGTTCTCCCGGTAGCCTGATTTTCAACAGATTCCCTGCGTCCATTGATGAGGAAACACTGAAAAACACTCTTCCGGAGTTTTGTACACCCTGCATGTAATTTCCCGGAAGACGCTTCACCCCTGCCGTTTTGCGCCTTCTGCGTTATGACGTAACCACATCCGGAATGTTTCTCCTTTCATATTTTATTCACAATTCCCTGCTATCGTAGTGGAAAGGTTGCAGAAATACAGGAAAGGAGATAGAGTGTGTACAGGGGACAAGGAACATATCCCGGGACAGCCGGGGAGCTTTTCAGAAAACAGTCAGCATACGCGAGGAGGTACAGATGAAACGTTTGATTTTGTGCGCTATCATTTTTTTGCTCATCGGAAGCATTGCCTATGCAAAAGGCATGGAGATCAACAAGAAAACAGGAGGCTATGATGTCAGGGTGTATCTCGAGAAAGATCCTCCGGTTATCGGTGACAACCAGATAACCGTAACGATCAAAGATGCAGCCGGCAAAGTAGTGACCGATGCAAAGGTCCGCGTTGATTACTCGATGCCCGCGATGCCGGGAATGCCGCCGATGAACTATAAGACCGATGCAGCAGTACAGGGCAATGAATACCGTGCGACCATGAAACTTTCGATGTCCGGACCATGGAACATTGCGGTGAAGATTACCCGCGGCAGCAAGAGAGCAACGGTGAAGTTCAATATTGATGTGCGCTAAAAAAGGGGGGATAATGCGTGTTAGGGCGCTGCGTGGTTCAGCAATGGCTGCCGGAAACATGCGGGTTTCCCATGCCCTGATACCCCTGCTCATTCTGCTTAGTGTTATCCTCTGCGCTCCCCGGACTCTCTCTGCCGGGGAGGTGAGGCTGGATGACCTATTGCGGGAGGCGCTGGAACACAGCCCTCAGATACTTTCTGCGGAGGCTCATGCCGCGGCCGCGTACTACAGGATACCGCAGTCCGCAAGCCTTCCTGACCCGATGTTCATGCTCGGTTATCAGAACGAAGGGTTCGAACGATACATGTACGGCAAATCACCGGATGCACAGTGGATGTTCTCACTTTCGCAGATGTTCCCGTTTCCCGGAAAACTGCCGCTCAGGGAGACCATGACCACAAGGGAGTCAGAGGCGCTGCGCGCGTCGAGCGGTTCAATCAGGCTGAAGACGATTGCGCGGATAAAGGAACTGTTTTTCCAGCTGTTTCTTGCGTATAAACTGACAGACCTGGTAGAAGAGAAAAGCACCCTGTTTTTGCGGATTGAGGAAGCTGCGGTTTCCCGGTATGCGACCGGGATGGGGTCCCAGCAGGAGGTGCTGATGGCGCAGACGGAGAAATTCATGCTTCTTGAACGGGAAGAGATGCTGCATCAGAAGATACAGGCGCTCGAGGCGATGCTGAACAGGGAAACAGGCCGGACGACCGGCCTCCCACTCGGAAGGCCTTCGGAACCGTCTCTGACAGAATTCGTGTTCAGCATTGAAGAGCTTCTTGCCATGGCGCAGGAAAAATCTCCCGATATACGGATGAGAGAAAGAATGGTTGCCGCTGCAGAGACAAAAGTGCTGATCGCAGAAAAGGAGTACTATCCGGATTTCACCCTGACCGCAAACCTGTCCGAACGAAGACATCTTGATGATATGTGGAGCCTGACCACTGCGGTCAGCATCCCGGTATTCTACCGGACGAAACAGAAACAGGCGGTGCATGAATCAGAGGCTTTCCTTGCGGAGGCAAGGAGCGCGCTGGACTCCATGAAGCTGGAAATATCCTCGGAGATCAGGGACAATCACTCCATGCTGAAGACAGCGCAAAAGCTCATGGATCTGTACCGGAACGGCCTGCTCCCGAAAGCCTATCAGGATTTCGAGCTTGCACTTGCCGGGTACCGTACAGGGAAAACCGATACCCTCACCGTTATTTCAAGACTGAAGTCCGTGATCGACTTCGAAACATCCTACTGGGAACAGTTCATCGGCAGGGAAAGGGCAATCGCACGGCTTGAGGCACTGGCAGGAATTACCGATATTCCGGAGCTTTCAGCGTCGCGCAAGGAGTAGCCCTATGCCGTGTGCATGTCAAGCAGGTATGTGCAGACAACCAAAAAGGGGAAAGAAATGAACAAGAAGATCGCTTTCCTTGCTGTTGTGGGAGGTATTGTTCTCGCTGTCCTGTTCTTTTCACGTGATACCTGGATGAAGACAACCGGACAGCCCGGGGTTCCTGCAGGCGCTGTTGCCGGCTCACAGGCTGCGCCGGAAACGCATGTGCACGGTACGGGAGCCGGAGAGCCGGCGACGGAACCTCAGACAGAGGAAGAAGAACCCCCGGAGATCGAGATACCCCCCGAGAAGCAGCAGCTTATCGGCGTCAGAACCATCGAGGTCTCCAGAAAGCCGCTCGAGGAAACCATACGCACTGTCGGCATCGTCGAGTACGATGAGAGAAAACTTGCAACGGTCAGCACGAAGTTCGAGGGCTGGATCGAAAGGCTTTATGTGGACTATACCGGAAAATATGTGAAAAAAGGAGATCCTCTTGCAGGGATCTACAGCCCCGAACTCTTCTCCACGCAACAGGAATTTCTCAATCTCCTCAGGTGGTCGCGGCAGGGAAGGGAAATACAGGACAAGACTGTGAGCGATATGCTTGAGAGGGATGCCCGGACAATCGTCGAAGCAGCCCGGCAGCGGCTCAGGCTGTGGGACATCTCTGAGGAGCAGATCCGCACAATAGAACAGACGGGGGAACCCATGAGAACACTCATCATCCAGAGCCCGGTAAGCGGATACGTTGTCCAGAAAACCGCACTCATGGGAATGCGTGTCATGCCGGGAGAAAGGCTGTTTGAGATCGCCGACCTTTCGACGGTATGGATACTTTCAGATATTTTTGAATATGAACTGCCGCTTGTCAGGGTGGGACAAGTCGCAAAAATCAGTCTGAGCTATTTCCCTGACAGGGAGTTTTCCTCGAAGATAGAGTATATCTATCCTACAATCGCGGGGGAGACCAAGTCCGCAAAGGTACGGTTCACGGTCCCGAATCCCGGGGGACGGCTCAAGCCACAGATGTTCACCAATGTAGCGGTAAAGATTCCTCTCGGCATGAGGCTTTCGATTCCCGAAGACGCGATCATTGATACAGGTACGAAGCAGGTCGTATATGTGGATAAGGGGGAAGGCTATTTCGAACCGCGCGTGATTTCCACCGGAATAAGGGCAGGTGGCATGGCAGAGGTTCTGAAGGGACTGGAGGCCGGTGAAAAGGTTGCCACGTCCGCTGCGTTCCTGATCGATTCGGAAGCAAAGCTGAAAGGTGTTGTCCAGGAATGATCACAAAGATCATCGAATTCAGCGCGAGGAACAAATTCGTCGTCTTCCTCCTGGTATTCTTTCTGATCGGGTGGGGATACTGGTCCCTCAAAAAGACGCCGCTCGACGCCATTCCTGACCTGAGCGACACCCAGGTCATCATATTTGCTGAATGGCCCGGCAGGAGCCCTGACCTCATCGAAGACCAGATAACCTATCCGATTACCTCAACACTCCTTGCCGCGCCCGAAGTCCAGGTTGTCCGGGGATTTTCATTTTTCGGAAGCTCATTCATCTATGTCATATTCAGGGAAGGCACCGACATCTACTGGGCGAGGAGCAGGATTCTCGAATACCTCCAGTCGGTGAAAAACAAGATCCCGGGTGATGTCAATCCCGTGCTCGGACCCGATGCAACGAGTGTAGGGTGGGGGTTTACCTATGCGGTTACGGATGAGACAGGCGGACATACGCTGGCAGACCTGCGTTCGATCCAGGATTATCACATAAAACTTGCGCTCGAGAGCGTGCCGGGAGTTTCACAGGTCGCAAGCGTAGGCGGCTTTGTCAGGCAATACCAGGTCGTGCTTGACCCGAACAAGCTGCTGGCATACAACATTCCCTTGCCCCGCATCATTGAGGCGGTACGGAAGAGCAATCAGGATGTGGAAGGAAGGGTCCTGGAATTCTCAGGCGTCGAATATATGGTGCGCGGTAAGGGGTATATTAAAAACCTTGATGACCTGAAGAACATCCCGGTCGGGTCAACCGTATCCGGTACCCCGGTATATCTGAAAAATGTCGCCCGCATCCAGCTCGGACCCGAGATACGGAGGGGGCTGGCAGATCTTGACGGAAAGGGAGAGGTAGCAGGCGGCATCGTGGTAGTCCGATTCGGAGAGAACGTCCTGAACGTTCTCGAGAGGGTGAAGGCGAAGATCAAAAAGGACATAGAGCCGGGACTGCCCGAAGGAGTCAAGATCATCACCACCTACGACCGCTCTGATCTCATCCACCGGTCGATCGACACGCTCAGGGACGAGATACTGAAACTCTCTCTTGCGGTCAGCGTGGTCTGTGCGGTGTTCCTCTTCCATCTGCCGAGCGCCCTGGTTGTCATCCTTACGCTTCCGGCTGCGATCATCATCTCGTTCATCTGCATGTACTATCTCGGGGTTACCTCGAACATCATGAGCCTGAGCGGTATCGCGATCGCGATCGGCGCGATGGTCGATGCATCTATCATCATGGTCGAGAATGCGCATAAAAAACTCGAGGAGTGGGAAGCGCACGGCAGGGAGGGAAGCAGGGTCAATGTGATTATCGAAGCGGCCAAGGAGGTCGGCCCCTCGCTGTTTTTTTCCCTGCTGGTGATTACCATCGCATTCCTCCCGGTCTTCACGCTTCAGGCACAAGCAGGAAGGCTCTTCAAACCGTTGGCCTACACCAAGACATTCGCGATGCTCTTTTCCTCCCTGCTTGCGATCACGCTTACCCCTGTATTGATGACGCTCTTTATTAGGGGAAGGATAAGGCCGGAGGAGAAGAACCCCATCAGTCATTTCCTTCAGAAGATCTATGAGCCGGTTGCCCTGCTGTCGCTGAAGTTCAGGAAGACCGTCATTATCGCTGCGTTATGCGTCATGGCGATCACCGCATATCCTTTTCTGAAACTCGGGTCGGAGTTCATGCCTCCCCTGTACGAAGGGTCTCTTTTCTACATGCCGGTGACTGTCCCCGGTGCGTCCATTACAGAGGTATCACGCCTCCTGCAGCTCCAGGACAGGATACTGAAAGACATCCCTGAGGTTGCCCAGGTGTTCGGCAAGGCCGGAAGGGCAGAGACCGCAACAGACCCCGCCCCCCTAGAGATGTTCGAGACTGTCATCAACCTCAAGCCTGAGTCAGAATGGAGGCCGGGCATGACCGTGGAAAAGCTGAAGTTCGAAATGAACGAAGCACTTACGATTCCGGGTGTCGCAAATTCCTTTACCATGCCGATTAAGGCACGCATTGACATGCTGTCCACCGGCATCAGGACGCCGGCAGGGGTGAAGGTAATGGGGCCGGACCTGAAGGAACTTGAGCGGCTCGGTATCGAGATAGAGAATGCGGTCAGGGATGTGCCGGGAACACGGAGCGTTTACGCAGAGCGGGTCACTACAGGATATTTCTTCGATATCACCGTGAAAAGAGAGGAAGCGGCACGGTACGGGCTGACTGTCAGCGATGTGCAGGAGGTGGTCCAGTCTGCAATGGGAGGGATGAATATCACCACCACTGTTGAGGCGCGCGAGCGGTATCCCGTCAATATAAGGTACTTCAGGGACCTCAGGGACAATGTGCAGGGCATCCGGAGGATCCTTGTCCCGGCGATGCCTCCCGGCATGGCGTCTTCCGGCATGGAGGACACCCCGTTCGGCCTGTCCAGCATGTCGGTTCAGCCGCGGCCCTTTACCGGCAGGGTGATTCAGGTGCCTCTCGGCGAACTTGTGGATATCAGCATTGTGCGGGGCCCTACCATGATCAAGAGCGAAGAGGGGCTTCTCGCATCATATGTGTATATCGATTTTTCTGACAGGGATATCGGCAGCTATGTCGAAGAGGCAAAACAGAAGGTTTCTTCCCTTGAAATGCCTGAAGGATACCGTCTCGAATGGAGCGGTGAATACGAATACCTCATGAAAACCCATGAGCGGCTCAAAATCGTGATCCCCCTCACGATATTCATTATTTTCGTGCTTATCTATTTCAATACAAAATCGGTCACGAAAACGTTCATCGTCCTCCTTGCGGTGCCGTTCTCTCTCGTCGGATCGTTCTGGCTTCTGTATCTTCTCGGATACAACATGAGCATCGCGGTGTGGGTCGGGATCATCGCCCTTGCGGGGCTCGATGCGGAAACGGGCGTTGTCATGCTCCTCTACCTTGAACTCGCCTATGAGAAATGGCGCAAAGGGGGGAGACTGAACAGCCTTCACGACCTGAAAGACGCGGTCATGCATGGCGCAGTGAAGAGGATCAGGCCGAAGATCATGACGGTCAGCGTTATCCTTGCAGGGCTTGTCCCGATAATGTTCAGCCACGGGACGGGTGCAGACGTAATGAAGAGGATCGCAGCCCCCATGGTCGGCGGAGTTGTCTCATCAACGGTCCTTGAGCTGATCATCTATCCTGTCATTTTCATCATCTGGAAGGAACGGCAGATGCGCAGGGCATCTGAAAGCCGGTCAGTGACTGCTGCATAACCGCGGTCTTCCTCATTCTTCACGGGATGCAGTGGTTTTGCTATAATTTTTTTGCGGGATGGCATATGCCACAATGCCATCGAAATCAGTTGGAATTGAGGTACATGAGGGGAGTGAAACATATGAGAAAATTCATGAAGAGTAATTCTTCCAGAAATGCTGCCGTATGAAAAAGCCTGCTGAATTGCTGTTCCTCGTGCTGTTCATTCTCTTGTTCCCGATACTGCTGGCAGCCTGCTCTCAGATTGTGGGAGGAAAACCGCAGACCGTCAAAGACACATTCTTGCCTGACGGCGACCGCGTGAATGTGGAAGTCTGGGTAGAGCACCTCGAGATACCCTGGTCCCTCATATTCCTCCCTGACGGAAGAGCGCTGGTCAGTGAGAGGCCGGGAAGGATAAGGCTCATAAAAAACGGGAAGATGCAGGAAAGGGCGTATGCGAAGATCGCGGTTGTCCATACCGGAGAGGCGGGGCTGCTGGGGCTTGCGCTCCATCCCAAATTTCCGGGACAGCCGTATGTCTATGCATATCACACATATGAACAAGACAGCGACCGTCGTAATCGGGTGGTGAGACTGCGGGACAAGGGAGACAGGGCGATATTTGACAGGGTGATATTCGATGGCATACCCGGCGGCAAGTTCCACGATGGCGGAAGGATCGCGTTCGGTCCTGACGGCATGCTGTATGTCACCACCGGAGAGATTTTTCAGGGAGAACTCGCGCAGGACCTCAACTCACTCGGGGGGAAGATTCTCCGGATTACACCGGAGGGAGGTATCCCGGGCGACAACCCTTTTGCGAATTCACCGGTTTACTCCTACGGCCACAGAAATCCGCAGGGTCTCGCATGGCAGCCCGGAACAGACTGGCTGTTCGAGTCAGAGCACGGACCTTCGGGTGAGTCAGGACGTTTCGCGCATGACGAGATCAATGTTATTGTAAAAGGTGGCAATTACGGATGGCCCGATGTTATCGGTGCGCCCGGTGAAAAGCCGTTTGTCGATCCGGTTGTGGTCTGGAAGGATACCACGCCTCCTTCGGGAATGACCTTTTACCGTGCTTCCCTTCTGCCGCATCTCCGGGGGAATCTTTTTGTAGCGACTCTGAGGAGCGAATCTCTCATCAGAATCCTTTTTGATAACGGCCGGAGTGTGCATGCGATAGAGAGATGGTTCACGGAAAAGTTCGGAAGAATACGGGATGTGGTGGAAGGGCCGGACGGAGCACTCTACTTCATGACGAACAACAGAGACGGCAGAGGGAGTCCGCGAAAAGGTGATGATAAAATATACCGCATCGTTCCGAAAGAATAGGAACGGTCTGTTTCACAAATAGTTCAGGTTTTGGCTTCTTGAGACGATATGAGAATATCGCTCACCGACATATTTCTCCGATCAATACTCATACTCGGTTCTGCCTTCGCCGCCTTCCTCTTCAGGGTTCTCTCCCTCAACAATTACGAGCGTCAGTCCGCAATCCGCACACTCATTGTCACCGGCATCCACCGGGGAACCACAGGCCGGGCACTTGCCCTGTTTGGCCAGTTCATGGGAAGCGCGGAGTTCCGGATGGATTTCCATGTAGTATTCTGTCACGCACTCCTGTGCCATGTGGAAGTCCTCCTCTGATACTATCAGACGGCATTTCGGACTGCAGCCCCTCTTGCAGTTGGCATCGGAAATGATCGCGCATGCGATGCCGGATTTGATGAGCACGTTGTACAGTTCACCTAACCATTTCAGGTCACCCTCCCTGACCACGACTGCGTGTTCAATGGCCTTTGCTGTCAGCCGCTTCCTTTCCTCCTGTGCGATTCTGTGCTCCTCGTGCAAAAGGAGCGCTCGGCCGCAATCCGCGCATTTCTCGATATGCGGCATGTATTCCATTTCGCACTCAGGGCATATCTTATTCCGGTTCATGGGCCGGATCAGGGACTATTTTTTTTCTTGTGCGGATCATTTTTCACGACAAAATAAAGCAGTTCTGTCTCTTCGAGTATTTCGTCGAAGGAATGGGAATCGCCGGGTTCGGCATACATCAGATTCCCTTTTGCAATAATGACTTCTTCGCCGTTTACTGTCATGGACGCCTTGCCGCGGATGCAATACATGACCTCGTACTCCTGGTGATGGGTATGTGCCGACACAGTAAATCCCGGCTGGAGAATGATGTGGCTGACATGCGTGACACAGGGCAATGTCCCGCGCGTGATAACCCTCTTTTTCAGCTGCGGGTCATGGCTTACCGGCTCAAAAAGGGTTTCATTGAGGGAGAAGAGTTTCATTTGGTTTCCGCGGCGATTTTCTCGAGCTCTTCTTCGCTGATCTGGAGTTCCTGCGCAAGGACTTTCCGCGACGCCCCGGAATGCTGTATAACTTCCCTGATATAGTCTTCGTGGCCGATATTATCCTGCCAGCAACGATCGAAATATTCTTTCAGTATTGCGGCGAGTCCTTCGGATGGTATGCGGTAGCCCTTTCTCGTGGCCTCTTTTTCTCCGGTGCTTTCCGGCATGCCGATTACCACGATCCTGTCGTCGACGACAATATATCGGAAGTCATGCACAATGGCGCACGTGCTGTACCGTATCTCCGCCCCCGCCTTACGGTATGTATGGCCGCAGCTGATCCGGTCGTGGAATTTGGGGATGATGTACTTTACGCGAATCCCGTCCTTGGAAAGCCGTTCGATATTGTTCACGATGGCGCGCGTCCTCTTCGTATCTTCACCTGTCGGCCTTCTGCCGGTAATAAATCCGACCACTTCGTCTTTTGCATCGAGCATTGCGTCCATGACCGCAAGGAAGTATTCCTGCCGCGTCAGTACCTTTGTGGTCCTTTCGACTTCGAGCAGGAGGTTCCTCCGTCCCCTTCCTTCCCTGATGCTGAACAGAAGGAGAATGATCGTGAACCCGAGCAGCAGGGATTCGAGGATGAACAGTATGGTCTCTATGGTCATGGCATCACGTATGCAAAAAGGATATCACAAAACCCTTTTGAATTGAATAGCAGGCATATTATTATACGGGACTTTTGCTTGCTCTGTGCGAAAAATTCGGAGTCATGAATGGTCTGGATTAAGGCAGCCTCCGGACAGGCATACATGCCAGTGACGAGCTGTGAATGAAAAAATGTGATGGCTGAGGACGTGTGCTTATTTGTCCTTAAATTCAACGTTCAGTAAATGCGTCGAGCAGGAGATGCAGGGATCATACGAGCGCACCAGCATCTCGACCGCGAGGGTAATCTCCTCTTCGCTCCTGTTAAGGATCTCCGGGACCAGCTTCATCATGTCATGTTCGATATTGCCGGTGTTCTGGTTTGTCGGGATGATGCAGTTGGCATCGGTAATCGTCCCCTGTGCATCTGTCTGGTAATGGTGGAACAGGATTCCCCTCGGGACTTCGACCGCGCCTACTCCGCTTCCAGCGCGGACGGGTATTCTGTGCTGCTCGTTCAGGCCGACCACGATCTCCTCATCATACCTGAGGGAGGTCTGCTGCAGCCCTTCGACGATCGCAATCGCCTCCTCAAGGCAGTGAACGCTCTCAACGAGCTGCGCGGTGGTGTTGAGATAGGGGTTAATGCATTTCGGCTTCAGCCCGATCGCATGCGCGACTTCCTTTGCCTTTGGATGGAGTTTTTCCGAGTTCAGGTTGAATCTGGCGAGGGCTCCGACCGCATAGGAATCCCTGCTGAGTTTTGCGTGTTTTGCGGAGGAAGGGGGAACGATGAATTCATTCGTGATTTTCCTGTATTCCTGCTTCGGCATTCTCACGCCGTCTGTTGAACCGATATCGCCCATCAGCAGCGGATATTCGTCATCGTCGCTCACAAGGGCAACGTATTCGGTATCACGTTCAAATGCAGGGAATTTCAGGGTTGCTGCGAGTGCTACGGTAGCATCCATGTCAGGTCTCATCCCCCTGAGCATTCCGAGCATTGCGTCCAGATCCTTTTGCCGCGGAAGCTTTGTGAAGCCACCAACGATTGCAGAGATGGGATGCACGTGCCGGCCGACGAGGATATCGCAGAAGTCGTTGCAGGTCTTCTTCATCCGCAAAGCCCTCCGCACGACCTCATTGTGGCTGCTGATAAGCGGGACAAAACTTTTCACTCCCAGAAGGTCAGGCGCGACCAGCAGATAGATGTGAAGGATGTGGCTGTCGAGCATTTCGAGATGCAGAAGCAGTTTCCTCAGGGTGATTGTCTGCGGGGTCGGTGTGACGCCGAGGGCGTCTTCTGCTGCCTGGATCGAGGCGAGGGAGTGCCCGCACGCGCAGATGCCGCAGATCCTGCTGGTGATGTGCTGGGCTT
Organism: Nitrospirota bacterium; assembly: GCA_040754395.1. Taxonomy (NCBI): domain Bacteria; kingdom Pseudomonadati; phylum Nitrospirota; species Nitrospirota bacterium. The sequence goes on from JBFMCL010000021.1 coordinate 25,430, forward strand.
CGAAGATCGAACGTCCGCGAAGCATCCCCTCGAAAAACCGCGGAGCTTCGACAATATCAAGCCGGCAGGTCTCGAGCCTGCCTTCCTTTACATTGATGACGATATTTCCGTGCCCCTCCACTCTTGTGAGGTATTCGACGCTGACATTGATATTCTTGCCCATATTACTCAAGCTCCCTGCATTTGTTGTACATGTGCATTTTGTTCACAATCATATCCACCGGGATTTTATACTTTTCGATTACGTCCCTTGCGCCTTTTTCGTTCGGATTGCTGACCATGCCCCGGCAACCATAGCAGATATTGCCGTTGTTGATGCACCATGAATTGCACCCTGCCTTTGTGACAGGGCCGAGACAGGTGACGTTCCTTTCATACATGCAGACATTCTCGTTCAGTTTGCATTCGACACAGACAGGGTAATCAGGCACGTAATACGGAATGCCCTGCAGAACTGCCTTCAGCACCGTGACAAATTCAGGGATGTAGACCGGGCAGCCGTTGACGAAATAATCGACCTTCACGACCTGGTGGACCGCCCTCGTCAGTTCTGTCGGAAAGAACCGGGCGCTGTCCCCGTAGACGTATTTCTGGATGTCGTTCAGGCTGAAGTTGTTCTTCATGCCGTTTACCCCGCCGATTGTCGCGCAGGATCCGTAGGCGATGAGAATCTTCGCCTTCTTCCGTATCTGCTGTATCCGTTCCGTTGCGTGAGAATTGGTAATGCTGCCTTCTATGATGGCGATGTCCAGTGCCTTGCCCCATTGTTCCGACATCACCTCTCTCCATTCGAGCACATCGACCGCTCCGAGCACATCCAGTACAGATTCTCCCATGTTTGCGATCTGGAGCTGACAGCCCTCGCAACAGGCAAAATCGAAAATCCCGACTTTTGGTTTCTTCATGCTAAAAAGCCTCGCTCAGGTTTTTAATACGTTCATAGTTGAAAACCGGTCCATTCTGACAGACATAAAGGTTCTGAATCTGGCACCTCCCGCATTTTCCGTTCCCGCATTTCATGTTGCGTTCGAATGACAGGAGAATCTGACGTTCGGGAATTCCCTTTGCCAGAAGCTCCTTGATTACAAAGTTGTACATAACCGGAGGACCGACTACCGCTGCAAAGGTTCTCTGCGGGTCAAGGTCAACGCCGGGTATTAGGGTTGTGATAAGCCCGACATTTCCGGCCCAGTCAGGGTCTGCGCGATCGACAGTGCAGGCATAGTAAAGGTCCGCACGGCTGTTCCACTCGTCGAGCTCATCGCTGAAAAGCAGTTCCTTCGGCTCTTTGCACCCGAGAAGGATGTGGATCTTTCCGAAGTCGCGGCGGTTGTCGATGACATACTTGATCAGAGACCTGAGCGGGGCGATCCCCAGTCCTCCTGCGACGATCAGCAGGTCGTTTCCCTCGAGTATCTGAATCGGGAAGCCCTGTCCGTACGGTCCCCGTATCCCTATTTCACTCCCTGCCTTCAGCTTGTGAAGGGATCTGGTGACTTTCCCGACCGCTCTGACACAGATATCAAAAGATTCGCGCTTGGTCGGAGATGAACTGACGGATATGGGAACTTCCCCGATACCGAGAAGCGAGATCATGACGAACTGGCCCGGCTCATGGTCAAGCAGTTCACCATCAGCGAGGGCTATCTCGAAGAACTTTTCGTTCGCCGTCAGCTTTTTCGTATGAAGGATTTTTGCCTTTCGCAGCCTGTAGGCGGAATCTTTTATAACCACTTTTTCCATACTCTGTCCTCGCTCTCCTTTATCAGTTCGTTGAGGGTCTCCTTAAGGCTGATGTCCGCCATGCAGGTACGCGTACATCTCCCGCACCCGGTGCAGAAGAACCGTGCAAAGCGGTCAACAGGATACCTGAACTTGCGGTAATACCTGTGCCTCTGCCGTGCAGCGCGTTCTTTCCGGAAATTCATGCCTCCGGCTACCCGTGCGAACGGCTCAAGCTGGCAGGAATCCCACACGCGATATCTGATACCGTGTTTCAGGCTGAGGTCAAGTTCATCCCTGATGTCGAAACAGTAGCAGGTCGGGCAGACGTTCGTGCAGTTGCCGCACGCAAGACACCGCTCATCAAGCTCTTTCCATACACGCGCCCTGAACGATCTGTCGAACATCTCCGGGATCTGCCTGCTGTCAACAGGGACTTCATTGTTGAATATCTTTCTTTTCTGCGTTCTCATCTTTTTCAGCTCATTGATATGTGAGCTGTCCGCCTTTTCGAAAGTTCCGGCGGCCCCGACGATCATGTCTCCTGCCTGGGTCTTCACATGAACGATAAAAAATTCTCCAAGGTCCGTGAAAAAAATATCGTATCCCCCTCCCGGAAAGCTTGCGTTCACAAGGTGGCAGTTTGCGTACTGGTCGCAGTATTCATTGCATTCCAGTCCGATAAGGGCGATCTGGTTTTTCCGTGTAAGGTAGTTCTGGTCTCTGGGACGCTCTGAAAAAACCATATTCAGGCACTGGATTCCGGCAAGGTCGCAGGTATGGGCTCCGAATATTGTCACCGGCTCGCATTCGACCACCGCATTTACCACTCCCTTTCTGCCTGTGCTGAATTCCAGGAGCGTCTCACGCTGCGGCATGAAGAATTTCTTCAGCGGGAGGATTGTGGGGATATAACGGAGTGCGATTTCGCCGGCCGAGGTTACTGCTTCAAAGGCAAAGTTGTTGAAGCCTTTCGGAACCGGGGCTACCAGTTTCCCCACTTCAGATACGGACCGGACAAAATCATGAAACCGCTCCTTTTTCAGTATCAGATAGTGCAGATCTTCCATGGCATCCTCTTCATAATATTGAAATGTGTTCTGCTTCCGGATCTGGCGTTCTGGTTTTTTTGTCGCCAGACGTATACGGCAATCGATTGCCGTATACGTTTAATTTAAGGATTTTACGGTGTCCGTGTCAACCGAAAGCCGTAATTTTCAGCAATCGTAAAACTACAATTTAAGGGCGCGGCAGCAAAAAACCGCACAATTTCTCTGCAAATATGCGGTCAGAGTCTGACATTATCCGCATTGTCATCATAGTTCTGCCCTATTACACTCTGCGCGGTTTCTTCATCGCTTTCTCTTACCAGTACCTTTATTTCTCCCATTTTTCCGATATTTACCGGATACGGGGAGACCTTTGCAGACCTCAGTATCACAGGGATGCCGCCGCTCTCAAGAAGATCCCGTATCATTTCCGCTTCAAGGTGATCGTAGGTAACGAAGATCTCAACCCATTGTTCATTCTTTGGCATATTATAGTTTAACCGAAAACATCATGGATTATAAGTATTTTCTCTGATGCTCCAATGTTTCCAGTAGGGTATCGCCTCAATAAAAAAGTTACCGTTCCTGAATCTCGTTTCAGTGTCCAGGGTGATAAGCAGAGCTTTATCGAGCTTATTTTTTTCAAGAAATTTGAAAAGAGTTTTAATGTCGCCTCTGTCTATTTTTGCCTTGATTTTGATTTCTACAGGCAGCAGCGTCTTTTTACCGGCATAGATGATATCGATCTGCTCCTTCTGGGGAGTCTTCAGAAAGAATCGTGCATTAAGGCTGTTTACGAAATATTGCTCTATGACCGATGACAATTCGGCCTGAGGATTCATCGCCAGGGTAAACGCCGTGTTGGAGGGATAGAGTCTCTTTATCTTCTTCTCGCTGGTAAGGAGGTTCCGTGAGTAATTGTAAAGCTTCTGCAGGAAAAGGGCATATTCCAGGTATGAAATATAGTTTGCAATCGTCCGCTGGTCAACGTTAAGGTCATTGCCCAGGTTCTTGTAATCAAGATAAAAACCAGGCCGCGATGCAGTAAGAATTAGCAATTTCATGAGCAGTTCGGACAGGTCAAGTTTGAATGTCTGTGGAATATCCACAAAGATGACCCTCTCAAGAAGGCTTTCTTTCAGATACTTTCTGCGCACAGGCTCATCCATATCAAGAGCCTCAATAAACCCGCCGGTCTTCAGGAATACAGCCATATGCTTCTTCAGGTCCTTCTCGAATATCTTTTCCCTGTGCCTATCTATCGAAACTTCTTGAAAATCAAGGTACTCCTCAAAATCCAAAGGGCTGATCATAAAATCAAAGAACCTTCCCGCCAGGCTTTCCCTTGTGCCCTGCCACATAGTTATCTGTGCCGAGCCTGTCAGAAAGATCTTCAGTTTTGGATTTGCATCGTAGAGGAGTTTAACCTTCGATGACCATCCATTGAGTTTCTGTATCTCGTCGAGGAATATATATGCCTTCTTTTTTGAGATATCGTCTTGGAGCACCTCTGCTTCATACTGTTTGATGATATCTTCAAGGTCATACCTCATCTCATCGAATGAAAAATATAAGATAGTGTAGGGATTCGTGTGCTTTTCAATAAGCGCTTGGATAATCTGATACATGAGGGTTGTCTTTCCCACTCTTCTCACCCCGGTGAAAAGCACGATTTGTCGCTTGTCTATATGCCTTGCGATCTCCTCGAATATTTTTCTTTTTCTTCCGGTAAGATCCGGGGATACTTCCCCTGTCTTCCACCACGGGTTAAAATCCTGTAATTCCATCTACTCTCCAATACCACTGATATTAAATTTCAATTACATTATAGTGTTATTGTTAGACAATTGCAAGGCGATCGGATATGCAGGTCAGTGTATACAAAACGGGGATAATTTCTCAAAATGACGCGAAGGAGTCAAAAGACGGTGAAGCATAACCCCTTGATTTGTATGGTGCCGGTGGTGGGAGTTGAACCCACACGGAGTTGCCCCCACCGGATTTTGAGTCCGGCGCGTCTGCCAATTCCACCACACCGGCAACTATTGATATTAAAGGATTTCCGGACGTTTGGTCAAATAGCACCTGAGCTGACTGTAGTAGAATTGTCGTAGTTTCTGTCCAGAACGTCTATGCTCGACCTCAAACTTTCAGGGTAATGATGAGCATATCTCATTGTCATGTTAATGGTCTTATGACCGAGGAGCTCCTTTATTCTGTAAAAGTCCACACCTGCCTGAACTAACCGGGTTGCAAAGGTATGGCGGAGATCGTGGAAATGGAAGTCCTTAATGCCTGCTTTTTCAAGGGTCATATCGAATGCGGCCCGAAGACTTCTTACAGAAATGGGGAAAACCTTCCCTGAGATGTTCAGAACCTTGATGCCCTTGAGGACGTCACAAAGGGTACTTGATAGAGGGATAGACCTTTTCTCTCCATTCTTCGATTTATGGACGGTCAGCAGTTTTCGCTGAAAGTCTATATCCTGCCATTGCAGATTTAGTATCTCTCCTCTTCTCATGCCAGTATGGAGGGCTGTAACGAGCAATGATCTTAACCAATTCGGATTAGTCGCAGCAGACAAAAGTTTTTGTTCCTCAGCAAGAGATAACCAGCGGTCTCTTGCATTACTGTTACCAATGGAGAAAGACAAGTCTGCGGCGGGGTTCTCCTTAATCCACTTCCATTCGCGACGTGCAACGTTGAACATTCGCCTTAGCAATGAAAGTTCCTGATATATGGTTGCAGGCTTAACAACCTTCAGGCGGCTCTCTCTGTAATCAGAAATCATCTCTGTAGTGATATCAGCAAGCGTGAAATGTCCAAATGCAGGCAGTAGCCTTTTGAATGTGGTTTCATCTCTTAGCCTTTGGTATTTTTGTTTGTACTTTTCTACCATATCAGCCAGCGTTAAGGTCTTTGCCCTTTGCCCTTCAAAATAACTACCGTCAATAATCTCACTGACGATCTTTGCAAATCTTTCCTCGGCAACCCTCTTGACACTTGTTTCAAGGCTCCTCTCAATCCGTTTTCCCCTGTATTGCTTAATCATCCAGTAGACTTTGCCTTTTTTGTAGATGCCCATAAACTCTATCCTCCCTTCCGGGCACCGGCAACAGTTCCAGCACCCGAATTATACCTTTTTGCCGTTTCCTCTTTCCAGAACTGCAGCCAGGCATGAACTTCATCTGAATCGAAGCGAAGAAGGGCTTTCCGCCCTGTTCCAATTTTTATGGATGGGATATGTCCGAGTTCAGCCCAGCTATAAATGGTCTTCGGTGAGCAGCAGATGATTTTTGCAACCTGCTCGGCTGTGAGAAGTTTTCCAGTGGTGCGCTCCTGGGGGCGAATAGAATTATTCAACTTTCCCCCCTTGGCGGGGTCTTGCTCCCGATTTTTGGTATGTCCTTTGTCCCGCCTATGCGCAGTTGATTTACAAAATTTCGTACCTCCTCAAGGCTGGGACCATCTTCCTGAGTATGATTTTTCTCTTTGCGTTTTGCCTTTTCGTGTTTCCTCTGATCCTCCTCTTCCTCCTTCGAAGTGTACCCCTTAGGGGCCTCCATGCCTTCCATGACAAGGAATTTGAAATGACCTGCAGGATTTGAAATAGGCTGAGATCCCGGATGATACTGTTTTGCTATTTTCCTTGCAGTCTCAAATACATGAGAGAATCCTTTTTCAGTAATCAGGTCAGAGATCAACCTGTCGGTTATGCCTTCGTAAGAAATGTTGATAGTAGACAGGATGTCTCTGACTTTTTTTGTCTCTATTTCAGAAACAACAACAGACTCTGTTGTTGTAATTTTAGGATTGTTATAGTTATATGTTTGTTGCTGTCCGAATTTTTCGGATAGGGCCTGTCCAGATAATTCGGATACCCTGTCCGGTTTTTTCGGATAGGTCGGACGCTTTCTACCGGGATAATAGCTATTATCGTCAGAAAAGAAAATGGAATAACATTTCTGCGTCTGCCTCACATAGAGGGTCTTGTCTTTCCTCTGAAAGGTCCTGATAAGATCATGCGCCCGGAGTTTCTTGATCCTGGCGGATATGGTGTCTTTCTCTCTGATGCGCAGGATCGGCATCTCTTCGATCAGATGCGTATAGTTGATACGGGTGTACTCCTGATGGTCGATAATAATCCGGTCGGCCCTGGGTGCGACACACCATCCGTGAATATAATCCAGAATGGCAAGATCGGTTATGTCGAGCTTTCCGCAAAGTCCCATTCTGTGATATGCGAGCTGGTTGATGTATATGGTATATTTCATTCCGTATCTCTCAAAAGTTCCGTCCGAAATAAAAAAGCCAGGATAGAGTGAGGCACTGCCTCAATTCTCTACCCTGGCTTCGCTACTTTAACCCTGCGCTTTGCTTTTGGTTAATCGCTAACTTACGGGTATTTTCTTAGAGTAAGACTAATCTGCCTTTTTCTGTGACTTTAAGATGCCAGATAATCTCCTTACCTTTATTGTCCTTCCCTTTTATCGGGATGAGTCTCGGTCTGCTGAGATCAATGTCTATCTCGATGACATTATGATCAATTCTTAGCTTTGATGTTCTTTTATCAGTATTATCTGAGTAATTCATCCAGTACCAGTTCCTCTTCTGTGTCCTGTTTTTTCTCGATGGCAATCTCCGGAATGTTTCTCGGTATCATTGAATTTCTGTCGGGCTGGGTAAAGATATTCAGGGAAATCTGAGTGACCGGATATTCCCCTATGGAGACATACCCCTTGAGGGCTTCCATTCCCTTGAGTTCTGATGGGAGTATGATCCTGCTTATCTTCTGTTGTTCGCTGAAATTATATCCGTCTCTGATGCTTCTTGCGCCTGCTGATAGTGTCCTTACCTGTTGTACGTGCTCTTGTTCCCCAAATGCCCGGCTAAGATATTCTGTTGTGTTTGGGTCATTGATCCTGAATATGACTTTTGTATTCGTCTGATTGAAAATCGAATAGGCATCAGGGCCATAGGTTTTTTTGACCTGTTCAAAGTCCTGCGCTCCAATGACGGGACAACTTCCCCTGTCCCGTCCTTCAGCCAAAAGCCGCTGAAGCGTCTCAAGTTTCATCAAAGAGGGAAATTCATCAATGATGAACCAGAACCTGAAACTCCTGTTGATCTGTCTGGTTAAGAATTCTCTGAATGCAAGGTCAAAGAAAAGGGTATAGTATGTCTTAAAGGCTTCCTCAGTGGCGGTTCTGTTCACTATGAAAAGTCTGCCGGTACCAGTTCTGATAAATTCCTTTATCGAAAAATCGCCGTCGTGGTAGAAATGCCTTTGCACAAGGGCATTGGAAAACTGTGAGACAACCGACATTATCGAGTTGGCGGTATTGTTATCCTTCGCTATGTACCCTTCAACCCTTGGATCGTGCTTAAGGAGGTTATAGAGCTTTTCCCTGTTGCATCCGTTCACAAAGAGGAAGTCTATAAGCGCCTTATTCGATGCCTTGCCGGTTTCCCATAAAAGAGTGAAAATCGCATGGAATATATCTCGTGCCGCCTGATACCAGAATGCGGCCTTGGGGTCTGGAGGGAGAGGAATCATTGAATTGACTATATTGTCGATGTCTTCCTTTTCCCCGATCTCCTGAAAGATATTCCACCTGATTGTCCTTTCATCCTTGGGATCAAGCAATAAATCCTTTCCCTGTTCAAAAAAGAGCGGGTAGAATTCGGGCTTTCGGTCATAGATGACAGCCGGATCGCCGGTGATTTGCGGAATAAGGTGCTTCAGGAATGTTGATTTCCCGGACCCAGGAGAGCCGAAAAGAAACATGCCCATATTCTCAAAAGATATCGGGAATCTGACTCTCTCCTTCCCGAATATAATTCGGGAGTTCTTGATAGCCGAATTTATCCTTTGAGGCGATACCAATGATGCCCCTCTCAGGAACTTCTCGTCTTTCCGGGAAATGTCCTTTTTAAAGAGTATTGTTAAAACCAACCCCATGAAAAAAGCAGAAACGGCAGATGAGAACAACATATCAAAAACAGCCTTATGTTTTACTATGGCAATCCATTGATCTTTTAAAAGCTCTTCCTCCGGGTTTTCCGGGACGCCGGTAAATGTCTTATGGAATGAGTCCTTAATGAAAAGACTTGGGGGATATTGTTTCATGACAGCGCGGTAAATATAAAATCTCTGGTGTGAGAATACATTGTAAGGCTGTAACCCGTTGTCTGATCTTATGCCTGCCCAGGTGAGACCGACAAAGGCTATGCAGGCAAGGACAAAAAACCAGATAAGAATTATCTGGGCGTGTTTCTTCAGGAACTTCAGCCTTGTTGCCAGTTCTTCGAAACTTCTCAGGCGTGGTCCTCCAGCGGAATTTCGGAATCGATCTCAAGCTCAGAAGAGTTATCTTTCTCCATGACTTCCTCTTTACCTGTCGCAAGCTCAATAATTTGTTCCTGCTCGATTTCAAGGTCAAGCGCTTTTTCTGTTATGGATGCCAGGTCGTCTCTGTCCATCCGCAAATCTTCTTTATCTCCCCATGCCAGAACATGAACATGTGTTCTTTCGTTGTGATCATGTATCGCATAAACATAATCAAAGCTTTTGTCTTCTTCCACCTGGTATCTCTCGATTACGTCCCTTACCATTATTCCGATTTCTTCCTTGGACAGATCTGGTTCTTCCGGAGAAAAAATCAACCTCCGTTCCATCTCTGCCTCTTTGATTTCTTGTTTCAATTCCTTGAAAGTATCTCGCGGTAAAATATTTCCTTCTCTATCGTAGACCGGTGCATGCCCGCATCCAAAAGCCCCTTCCCGGCTGATGTAGTTGAGTGTTCCAGCGCCTTTTCCTGTGCCTTTGGAAAAACTACTCTTTACTATCATCCTCTATATTCGCTTTCTCTTTTATTTTTCCTATCGCATAGTTCCACCCTTGATCAAAAACCTTTTTTGCTGTTTCGCTATCGGTTAGTTTGGCATAGGTATGAGTAGTCTGGTAGCGGCCTGCTATTGTATGCATGCCGACCTTTAAGAGCAGTGTTGCCATGCGGTTTGATTGTCTTTTGATCTCGTCTCTGGTTAACTGGAGATCTGCTTTCATTGTCTTGGCTATTGCTTCCAGGCCAAATATGTCCTCGTCCCTTTTGGAAAGTCCTATGCGTATCAGTTCATTTATCATCTTGTTCTTGCTTTTCTTTTCTGAGACAGCAGCGTCGGTTATGCGCTTGTCAAGCTTTTCATCGAGGTAGATGCTTTGATGTTTATGGTTCTTATACGGCACCGTACACCTCCACAAACTCTTTGACCAATTCTCTCTGCACATTTTCTCTGTCCGCAAGTTTTTTTACGAGACTAACGAAGTCTTCCATTTCTTCTTCCATTAGAGAGTACGACAGGAACGCTCTATGGAGGGTGTAGTAGCCTTGTTTACGATCTCTTAATATGGACCACGTGCCATATTCAGCCATGTTCTTTCCTGATTCAAGGATGTTTACAGCCTTGATAAGTTCATAGAGAGCGCGAGCATCGCAATTAATAATTGTCTCTTTTCTCTGCCCTTGCCCAAAAATAAGACCGCAATTAAAAGTTCGCTTTCCAACCCTGAAAGGACCGGTACCTTCGTCCGAGAGAAAAACATGTGCCGTGACTTTTTCCCCTGGTTCCTTAAACGATTTTTCTCCGGGCACTGCTGTCACCTTGTCAAGAACAGTCGTATCGATATCCCTGATACGACCTTCGGAGGGAATTCCTCTTCGTGCTACCCAAAATACCCATGGATTGAGAAGGCTGTTGATCTCTCCTATAGTCGCCGCGCTCAGATCAAAATCAGCTTTCTCGACGAGCGTAAACAGACACTGGGCAATATAATCTGCTGTGTAAGAGCTAACAAAGCTTTGCTTTTCGAGAGAAGAGAGCAGGGTTTTAATTTTTTCATATAGGTTTCCGTCCCTGACCGGGAAGTTCGAAACAAGGAGAGTTGTCAATTCGTCTCTATTTTTAATGTCAAGCTCCAAGAGCAGATCAAGAAGATGAACGAGTTTTCTCACCCACGGCGCCGTTGCTTTTTCGTCTTCGGCCAGATAATAAGCCTTCTGGACATAATAGAGGATAAAAAGCAGATGCGCTCTTGTGGATATCCCCTGTTCTTTCAATTTCGCCAGGGAACGTTCCGGACTGTTTTGAAGCTGCAAATATTCCTGCTGAGTAGGAGTCGGAGGCTGAAATTCAATGACAAGCTCCGGATTGTGCCTGAGAAAGTTTAGAGAACGATTTAATAACTCTGCTACCGAAATGCGAAATCTATTTGAAATACTGTTTGTTGAAGCAGACAGCTCTTCGTCAATCCTGGAACTTATTACTTTTTTCTTGTCCACATTACATAGCCTTTCTTTTTAATAAATTGTAAGTGTTTTAATACATAATTATCAAGAAAAAAATGGTAGCGTACCCATTTTTTTATTAACACTCCCATAAAAGTATTATAAATCAGTTAGTTAAATATATTTTTAAAGCAAAATACGCTACGTTCTTTAACTTGCCCTTTATACTACCGATAGACCTAACCGGTAGAAAAAACCTTTTTTTGTCAGGGAGTCCCTGGAGGGGCGGACGGGAACAACATAATTCTGTGCGCAAGCGCAGTATTATGTTGTGTGGTGGGCGGGGTGTTTGAGCGATAGCGGAATAACCTGGCGGTGGCTTTTGATAATCTGGCGCGAACTTGCCATTTCAGCAAGATCAGTGAGCAGATTATGAAAAGACATTGCCAGACTCCTTATAGAGGTTTTTTCCCTTTCCTTCCGGGGAAGGAGAGGGATGCACTTTGTCGGAGTGAGCGGAGACAATGTGCGGGAGAGGATGGGATACGATAGATTATGACCGAGCTTTACTCATGTCTACGAGCAAAACGCAGCATATAAAATTGCGAGTAGTAACATGAGTTAAGTGAGGCTGTGGAGGGACGGACACGAGCAGCATCCTCCCCCTTGAGGTTCTTCCCCCCTTTGGGAGTTCCTTAAATGGAGGGGGAGCCCGGAAGGGGGGTGTCCAGAGGGGGGAAGGATCGGCGGGGGAGGGCTGTCATACTCCATAGTGAGTCATTTTTGATTGGAAAGTTCAGGTTCTTATCCGGGGAGATCTGTTCGATAGACGACAGGATGATCATGAGAGCAGTCCGGAAAAGTTTCAGCCGGTTGACAAAGGAACCAGGCATATCCGCGACCGCAAATCCCAGAGATTAAGCAACAGGCGGCGGGGGATTATTCAATGTCATAAAAGAATTGCAAAGGGCTCAGAAGATTACTTTTAATCTTCCATGGCATAATCACTCTACGCGTGCCACCTTGTACGACGTAGTTCTTCTTTCGGCGTGTCAGGTTTATCGAGTGCAAGAGATAAAGCGCCATATTACTCGAATTCTTGCGAGCAAAGGCAACTTCGTTCGGTGTAAGGATTATTCTTGAAGCTGGAAGCTGGGAGCCTTTGACTTCCACAAAAAGTTCTCTTTTATTCTTACAGCAATAGAGGTCATAGGATTTTGTTGACGAAACATCAGTAACGATATAACCCTCATTCTTAAAATAATTCATCGCTGAGAGCATTGCATGATTCTCGATCATTTTCCTTGCTTTTGAGTCGGATTGTACACCCTGAGCTAAGGCAAGAGCCATTTCCTTCTCGAAGATTTCCTCGATTTCAGGCTGAGCCTCTGCTTCAGGATTTAAAACCAAGTTAGGACCTGAATATGTGTTTATAAAATCGAGCACTTTGAGCAACCATTTCGATTGTCTGGGCTCACCAAAAGTATCTAGAGCAAAAAAAACATTTGACTGACCGGGCGCGTTTTGCCCACGGGGAATAACACATGTTCTTCGATATGTAGGCAGCAAGACAGCATTTTTACTCTGCGTCTCTGCATAATGCCACCATGGTCTTTTTGCCCACTGTGAATACACTGTCGCGTTTCTGTACCAACCCACGACTACCTGTCCTTTTGAATCATGGCGTGGATCTCTGGCGAAGAAAATCAATAAAACCTTCTTTAGTGACTCGCCGGAGGCTGACGGGTCTATGCGGCTCAAAGTTAGTTCTTCCGCGTTCATTGCAATTGCAAATGATCCATAGACTGTCCCTGAGCAGATTTTGAAATTATTAAACTCTCCGCCTATCTTTCGCAGGTTATATTTTCCGCCACCGATGGGGCGTTCATCTCCTGGCTTTGAGCCAGTGTAATATTTCATCCATCCGATTCTGACCATGAGTATTCTTTCCATATTCATCCCCCAAGAAATGCTTTCTTCACTTCCTCACTCTTTAGAAGGTTCTCTCCTGTGTCTTCCATGAATATGCTGCCGATCTTAAATACATATCCCCTATGAGCAATTTCGAGGGCCATGCGTGCGTTCTGCTCGACGAGTAATACACTTGTGCCCGATTTATTAATCTCAATCAGCTTGTCGAAGATTATATCTACATATGATGGTGAAAGCCCTATCGACGGTTCATCGGCAAGAAGCAGCTTTGGTTTCTGCATCAATGCACGGCCTAGGGCAAGGAGCTGCTGTTCACCGGTAGAAAGCACTCCAGCCTTTTGATTCCTTTTGTCCTTCAACGAAGGAAATAGGTCAAGGATCTTCTCTATTTCAGCTTTAGTCGTACTATTATTTTGCTGAAAGGCTCCCATCTCAAGGTTTTCGATTACAGTCATGGACTGAAATAGCCTTCTGCCTTCCGGGACAAGGGAGATTCCTTTAGCAACATGTTCATCGGGTCTCAATCCCTTGATATTCTCACCGTTAAAAAAGATTTCTCCAGTTTTCCATTCAACCATTCCAAATACAGCTTTAAGCGCTGTTGATTTGCCAGCGCCATTCGGCCCGATCATTGCCACGATCTCACCGGCATTGACTGCGAAAGACACATTTTCTATAGCTTTCACAGATCCGTAATATACGCTTATGTTCTTTGCTTCAAGCACTTCTTCTCCTCTTTCCCATATATGCATCAAGCACAGCCTCATTATTTTGGATCTCTGCAGGTGTGCCTTCGGCTATCTTCTTCCCGTGATTAAGCACTATGACCTTATCAGAGATGTCCATGACGACCTTCATGTTGTGCTCGATAAAGAGAATTGTCTTGCCTTTGCTCTTGAGGTCCTTGATGATTTCACGTATTTTCGGGATCGTATTGGGAAATACCCCTGCTGTGGGTTCATCAAAGAGATAGCATTCTGATTCTGTTCCGAGGGTGCGTGCAAATTCCAGGAGCCTTCTTTGCCCGTGGGAGAGACCTTCAGCGAGATCATCTTTCTTTGCTTCCAACCCAACAAGCCTCAGTAGGTCCATCGCCCTCTCAGTGTATTCCCTATCTGATTCAAACATGGCCGAGGTTTTGAATAGAGCATCCCAAAGAGTTTCCCCTCTGTGATATTTGATTCCAAGGAGAACATTTTCAAGAACGGTCATCTGCGGAAAAAGCCTGATGTTCTGGAATGTCCTGCCGATTCCCAGGTTAAATATTTTGTGAGGGGCGATACGAGTGATCTCTTTGGATTTGAAATGGATGCTGCCGGAAGTCGGGCGATAGAAGCCGGTGACGAGATTGAAAGTGACCGTCTTGCCGGAACCGTTCGGCCCAATCAAGGCCGTGACAGTTCCCTTCTCGACCTCGAAGGAAAGATCATCAACAGCTTTTATTCCGTCAAAGCTCTTCGATACGTTTTGTACCTGGAGTATTTCCATCTACTTGAACTTGTATTCTCCGATTATCCCCTGCGGTCTCTTGAGCATTAATACAATCAAAAGAAGGCCATATATCATCTGCCTGAGGGGAGCCGCAACAGAACTCGGCATGCCCAGAAAACGCAGCATCTCCGGAAAGATCACAAGGACCAGAGCGCCGATAAAGGAACCCTTTACGCTTCCCATCCCACCGAAAACGACCATGAGTAGAACCGCGATAGACTCCATAACTGTAAAACTTGAAGGATCGATAAACGTTATGTAGTGAGCGTAAAGACTCCCTGCAATTCCGGCAAGGAAAGCCCCGATCACAAAGACAGTAAGTTTATACCTATTGACGTTTGTTCCTATTGAGAGACTTGCAATCTCATCGTCCCGGATGCTTCTGAGAATCCTTCCGAAGGGAGAATGCACGATCCGGTTAATGACGACTCCTGTTAGACCAACGAAAAATATTACAAGGATAAGATAAGTCCAGAGTGGCTGAAGCTCGAATCCGAACACTGAGAACTTTGGAATGCCCGGCAAACCCATCGGCCCCCTCGTGAGATCGACCCAATTCTTTGAGACTGAATAAACGATTACACCAAAACCGAATGTGGCAAGGGCAAGGTAATCGCCTTTAAGCCTAATTGATGGAATGCCTATGATTAGTCCGATGATGGATGCAAAGCAGGCACCGATTACGAGGCCGAGCCAGGGAGATACGCCGTAATTTAAAGCGAGAAGGCTTGATGTATATGCGCCAACGCATGCAAAAGCAATATGCCCCAACGCAGGAAGGCCGGTATAACCGACAATCAGGTTAAGGCTGAGGGCCAGTATTATATAAATCCCTGAGATAATCAGTATATGAATAAAATATTCCATCTAAAGCTTTTCCCTGTTATTTTTCTTCCCCAAAATCCCTTCAGGCCTGAATAGAAGAAAAAGTATGAGTACTGCAAATGCGATTGTGTCTTTCCAGCCCGCTTGGATCTTCCAGATTCCAAGATTCTCAATAATGCCGAGGAAGAAGCCTCCGAGCAACGCTCCTGGGATACTCCCGATACCTCCTATGATTGAGGCGATAATCCCTTTGAGTATTGCGTTCAGGCCCATAGTTGGTTCAATGTTCGTCTCAAGAGAGATTAGGCCGCCCGCCATTCCCGCAAGGGCAGAGCCGATACCGAAGGCATAGAGGATGACCTTTTCGGGATAAATGCCTGATACGCTCGCACCAATATGATCATCCGCCACCGCCTTGATTGCCTTTCCCATTTTCGTTTTGTCCACGATAAGCCAGAGTACCCCGAAAAAGATTATTGAGGAAGCGAGTATCAGTATTTGTGTCGGCGTGATAACCGCTGAGAATATCTGATAGCCTTCAACAACAGGCCCGGTTCTTAGGGTAAGTATCTGTGCACCGTAGAGAAGCTGAAGGAGATTCTGAATGAAGATGAATACACCGAAAGAGGCTATGAGAAAGACAAGGCCGGGAGCGTTATTATTTCTTAAAGGGAAATAAACGAGCCTGTCAATGGCTATGCCGAGAACGGCGGCAAGGGTCGAGGCAAAAAAAAAGAGAGGATTGGATTAATCCCCAAAGATATCGATAAGCTGTAGGCGAAATAAGCTCCGGCTGTATAGACTACGCCGTGGGCGAAGTGAAAGAAACGGACTGTCTTATAGATGATTGAAAAGCCAAGAGCAAGCAGGGCGTAAATGCTTCCAGAAATAATGCCGTTTAATAATAGTTGCCTAATCATGCCCTTATCGCTTACCAATAGCTAAGTGATTGTCTCTGCAAAGACGCAGCGCGTCAGCTTTCTTGGCATCTATGTCTCCAAATGCCCACTTCATTCTAGTGTGTAGACCAGTTTTCTCAGCTCTCTCACGATGCAACCCAATATCGAAGTCGAAAGTAGGAAATTGATACCCTTTTCGGCCAAGAGAATAGCCACCAGGTATCGTCGAACAATTAAATGTGAACAAAGCCCCACCACCTGCACTTAGTCTGACACATAAGTCCCATGACTCGCGCGTATTAACAAAAGGGAGTGAAAGAGGGTCAAATAAGCATTGAATAGCAGTGCAAAACAAAAATTCATCATCCGTGGGGATATGACAAGTTTCTCGTATGACAGCACCTTCCGATGCTTTTAAGCGTGGGATGCCAATGATTGGGGATTTCATATCATAATGATTCCTGAGATATTCTTGATGGAAAAGCAACATAGCCCAATCTTTCCGCCAATCGGCAAGACCCGATAATACTCCGAGGCCAATATGCTCCACTCCAGCCGTTAACATTCGTTCGTAGGCATCGATTCGAAATTCAAAATTACTTTTCTTAGAAGTTCCAGGATGCATCTGTCGATAAGTATCGACATCATAAGTTTCTTGCCAAAGCACTATGAAATCTATTCCCGCAGACTTCAGCAAACGATATTCATCAACCGTAAATGGCTCGGCATTCAGCCCAATGAGACCACCCCCAGAAGTTTCTAAAGTTTTTCTTACTAACTCGATATGCCTGCATATAGTATCAATCCCGAAACTGTGGTCTGCAGAATAGACCAATTCAATTGTTCGGAAACCTTTCTCCTCCATAAGAAACAGAGTTTCTTTAAGAAGTTCCTCGTCACTAAGTCGATGACGATCTACTTGTATATGATTTCCTAACCTATAATTGCAATATAGGCACTGCTCAGTACAAATGCTCGTCACATAGAGGGGAACAACAGCAAAAATGGCATTGCTAAATAAGGATGCTTTAAGCAATTTTGCTTTTCCCACGATAGATTGAAATTGACCAACCGAGAGTGAAGGATCAAGTGTCAACAGGGTAGCCGCTTCTTCAGCGCTATATCTGCGGCACTCGTCTGTAATACCGAAAGGTTCTGAAATCGGCTTCGTGAGAACCTCCAGCATTCGAGACCATTCAATCCTATGACTGTCTGAAAACATAAGGATGACTCATTACTCCTTACGAGCAACAATAACACCTATCAGTGAGAAAACAGGATTAGGATAATAACTAATATCACTAAAACCTGCGGTTAGAAGATGTGCTTCTGTTTGCTCAAGTGTTTCAAAATAGTCCCTTGCTCCGTTAATCGCCATTTTCATAGTCGACACAAGACCAGGATCTTGACCATTGCCACAAAGCAAGTCATATTGATCTTGCGTTAATATTTTGCGTTTTAGGCTTTCTCTGGCCTCAGCAAGAAAGTATTCGTACAATTCTGATATCTGTTGCCTGCGCAACTCATCCGTACCATTTGATCTTTTCTGATTATCAACGAACATTTCAGAAATAATGAGCATCCCTCGGTGATTCAGCGACTGAAACAACTTATCGTAAACATACTGTTTATCAGCATATTCTATGTCTTCAAGGACGAAGCCGCATTGGATACAGTCCCAATAATTCTCACCAAAAGGTGGTGGTAGTTGTTGAAGGTCAAGTTGTCTAAAAAATAATCTATCGTGAAATCTTGCTAAGTCAGGTTGAGATAAAACATCGATTCCAACTTCTCCAACAATATCGATGCCGACTATTTGGGACCAGTGATCAAGGACGCCTTCACGTGCAAAAAAAGCCAATTCATCACCATAGGCTGTCCCGATAGAAAGACATGCCCCATATAGATTATAAGCAGAGACAGCGTGTCTTATGATGGAACTCTGAAGGCCTCGCTGAGATGTAATTGATTCTAAAACTCCCGCGTAACGAAAGCCTGGATATAACAATGACTTGCCTATCATACATACCCTCGTTTTTCAAAAACTCGTTTCGCTTCCGACTCTAATAAAGGCAATTCCTTAAAGGGGACAAGATTTCCGTCCCCCATCTTTCTAAAGAACAAATCGCGCAACCCCAATAATTGACTTTTTATGACTGGATCGTTAAGGTCGCTCATAATCAATGTGTGCGATTCATCATAGTAGTCAAGAAGAATTCTATCGCCTATAATCACGTAGTCGGTCAAGAAAAGGCCTTCTTTCTTGACTGACTCAAGATCGCGGCGACCAATGCCCCAACAGCGAACACCACGATTGACTTCAGTAAAGAGCTCCCAATAGTGAGGTTCCAACTTCTTAGCCCAATTATTCTCCTCATCTTCTTCCTCTGTTGAACCGTCCAACAGCAAAATCCTAAAACACTTATCATAATATTCTCTTGCCACATTACCAAACGTCCTAAAGTGTCCGAAGTGATCGAGTGTCCAATCTTTAAGTCTTTTGTTAGTTTTTGGCTCGTTATTTTTTTCATATATAAATCTTTTTCTTGTCATTTCATAGAGCATTATTGGGTCATACGCACAAACAGTAAAGAATAAACATCCCCCGAAATCTTTAGAAGTCACAATCTTGTCCAAAATGTGCTCAGCAATTGCCGAATAGTGCTCAGGTTGAATGGAATAT
Source organism: Nitrospirota bacterium (assembly GCA_040754395.1). Classification (NCBI taxonomy): domain Bacteria; kingdom Pseudomonadati; phylum Nitrospirota; species Nitrospirota bacterium. Next base: position 44,319 of record JBFMCL010000021.1, read on the forward strand.
AAAATACCTGAGCAGTCAGTATTAGGCCTGTGATTTTCCATATGAGCCGGCAATAGACGCATCGCACATGTCGGGATTTTTTTTGTAAAAGATTGAATCAAGGCGCGTGCAAACGAAGCCGCAGCATCAGCAGCATACTCCCTCCAAAGATGCCGAGTGGATTCCTGTTTTTCACTATCTTCAGCATCTATGAGGTCTGATATACCCTTTATAACAAAAAAACGAGGCGTCCATTTACCCGCTGAATAACGATCAAGAAGTAGACCAGCAACGGCGCCAGCTTCCATATCGGCTGCAACCATTCGAGGAAATTTCTTTAAGACTTCGTCCAGTTTGGGATTGTTTTTTAAATCGTCAATTATTTGGTCAGTAGAAACGAGTTCTTCAAAATACACTGTTGATTTTGCATTGCCAGGTGGATTCTTGGCGATAAGGGACTTCCAAGAATCAATTCTCTGACCGCGACTTTCTTCTGCTATCAATCCCCTCCATGTATCGTTCTTGTCCAACTCAGAAGCAGCGTGGAATAAACCAGTATCAGGTTGAAGAACAGGATTTTCACGGAGGTGATCATTACTTATTGGCCCGTGCTTTACAATTTTACTAACTATTAGATCGCCAAGTTTGATGCTTTCTTCGGAATCCTTATCTCCTCGCCGCCCTCCTGCTATGCCAAGGATCAGAATATATGATGGATATAGGGTGTCGCAAATCTTTGTAGCTGTTAGGATAGCTTGTTGAATTCCTGACTTATCATCAAAGCTAACATGTGCAACGTAAATTCTTTCATTATCACTCTCTCCTTCGACTACTCCCCATCTATATTCGAAATCTTTTTCTTTCCCAATTTTGTTTAATCCAAACTTAACGAGCGTACTGAAAGCTTCCGCTTTGTTTACAGTAAAGATTACAACATCTATTCTAATCGGATTAATTCTATCCATTAAAATTCCAGCTTATTTAAAATCTACAAATCTCCCATCATGAACGGTTAAAAGGCGAAGTGGCTTAACGACATCGCCATTATGTTCGAAAGTCACTTTCCCTCCAGGTCCTTCATAATCTTTAACCATGAAAAAACCATTTCGAATTTGATCCACCGATGAACCACCCCCGAGTTCAATGGCTCTCACTAAAACATGCAGCGAGTCATAACCTTGGGCTGCAAAGACATCAGGTTCGGTGCCATATTTAGATTTAAAAGCCTGAACGAATTCTTGGATTACACGGTCACTACTGCTTTTATCATATGTTGGATATGTAAAAACCGCACCCTCAGCCCCTTGACCAGCCAACTCCAAGAGGGCTGGATCGTTGAGGCTATTAACTCCGAGAAATCGAGTCTTGAATCCCAACTCGCGAGCTTGTCTGAGAAGAATTGAAACCTCCTTCACGTAACCTGGTATGTAAACAGCTTCAGGCCTAGTGCCTCTTATTTTCACAAGTTGAGAGCGCAAGTCGGTTGCCCCTTGCGCATAACTTTCATATCCTACGATTGAACCGCCAAGTTTCTCAAATTCGCGCTTAAACACGTCCGCGATTCCTTGACCATACGCGGCATCTACAAATAGAATTGCTACCCGTCTAAGACCGAGATTCTTGTAGGCAACATTTGCCATTACTTGTCCGTCATAATTATCTGAAGGCCAGAGCCTAAAGAAATACTTCGTATTATTTGTTAAGGTCGCTTTTGTTGCTGTAGGTGAAAGTAAGATAATCTTTTCCTTTTCTGTAATAGGGATAATTGGTTCAGCAGTAGAACTCATAGCACCGCCAATAATAATTCTCACTTTATCCGTACTGGTTAACTTGTTGAGGGCAGAGACTGATGTAGCTGGATTCCCTTGGTCATCTTCATAAATGACATGTAATTTTGTCATTCTTACTTGCTTCATAATCTCTTCAAGTGCTAAATCCATTCCCTTCTTTATGGCCTGCCCGTAAACACCAGCATCGCCCGTCAAAGGTAAAATCGCCCCTATTTTTATCTCCTTCTCCTCTTTCTTTGTACACCCGAAAGAAAAGAACATTGCCGATGTTATGATGATTGAAATTATTACAATGACTGCTGAGGCCGGTTTATGATTAATTCTATTCATGGATTTCCTCCAACATATGAATTGTTAGCAAAATTATATAGATTTTCACTATAGTTGTGCAACAATGAAATTATAAGGGAAGGTTTTGAAAATAAACAAAAACTTTATGACTTGCGATTAGGAGGTGCACCAGTTTAAATGAAATGTACCATTATAGGCATAACAAAGAGCTAACCGACTGGCAACTATGCAGCCACAGAATTTCCAAGCAATACCGCTAAATTCCTCCTGAGTGGTTGGAACCCTTTGAGGACAGATTAGTCATTGCGTAGTATGCTTTCGGTATATTTGATCTAGTTCATCGGTATCATAGTCAAGAAGATATGCGCCACCATGTTTCTTAACTCTCAGAGGGCCTTCACTTGTAATCTTCTGGACGGTTAGTAGAATCTTGAAAATAGTTTTTCCACTTTCTCGAAATAAGAAATAATTCGCGTAATAATCCGACTGCAAAGTTAGGGGAAAGTCAGAAAAATTTGCTGTAGGCATATCATCATAAACTGGACGCGACAGATAATTTATCGTTCTTCCGTCATGATACCTTCCGTGCAATGCCTCTTGGATAATTGAGTATTCACCCATGCAGTTGTGTTTAATAATAATCGGTGTCTGCTCTAAGCAACCAGTACCTTTATGAGAATCCCAAAAATAATCCCAACCAATATAAGCTATTGACCTGACATATCTAAACCGCCCTTTTAAAAAAATCAATATATCATACGACGCACCGAAACTAAGATCCCAACTCTTACGGTATAGGCTTTCTTCAAATCGCGCATGCGCGACTTCATTTATAACGGAAAGGACAGCTTCCTCTTCAACTGGAAGCGCTGAACCGCCACTATTCCATTCTCGTTTTCGTAGACTTTCAAAGTATTCTTCGCCAGAGCCTTCGAAGAAATGGTCATTATAGAAGATTTCTTTTGGGTATAAGCAATTCCAGAGAAAACAATAGGGCTCTTTGTCGATAACCCATCCAATGAAATTCGTATGCAGGCTTCCGAAATCACCAACTTCATGCATCTTGAAAAAATGTTCTACAGATTCTTTGGTAACTCTTTTGTTGGAATAAGCCTTTTTTAACGCAGTAATCACCTCTTTTGCGACGACACTGTAACCTGTCCAGCCAACAGCGAAATTGTTATTAATGACATATACTTTCTTCCTAAGTGATCGAAGCCCGCCTTTTGAAAGCGCCATGTCTCCTATCAGAACTGGAATACCTTTATGCCTGTATGCTGCAATCAGCGTCATTATTTGTTAATCCTGCTTCCCTCAGTCATCAGACACCGGGGTGTCGCCTGACGGGCTCGCTGGCCTCAATCTTCTTGCTGATTGCCCGTAAGGTGTCGCAAAGTGAAGTCACTTCGGAAACGTATGTCTCCACGTCAAATCCGTGAATGTCCGGCCAAGATTGCCCTTTCAAGTTGAGATGGTATCGTAGATGCTGGTCAAATGGTTGTTCATCTTGAATCTTTTGTTCAATATCAGCTGCTGAAAAACCAAGGTAGGCTGGAATAAATGGAATAACGAAGTGTAAGTTAGGGTCTGGGTTGAGGCTTTCGTACTTAGTTTGGAGTGGTCTTAGAGAATGACCTTTAGGGCATATTCCGCCGTTCCTTCTGCCTATCCCGAATTTCAAAAAGAGTTCAACGCCGTGATAAGCAAGTGACATGATAACCTTTGCGTGATGAAAGGTATCAGGGAGTGCACCCGCCTTCATGTCCTTGCATAGATTTATGCTTGCGTCAAGATGCGCCAACCCAAGCTCAAGACATAGAGACGGTGCATCAAGATGTTGAATCTGCCAACTTCCAATCATCTTGTCACCATTTTTAAATACGATAGGGTTATTCCCTTCGCCTTGAATAATTTCTTAGCCCTCATAAGGTTTTGTAGTCCGGCACTTGGGATATCTTGAACAGCCCCAAAACTTTTGACCGATATTCGAGCCTTTTCCTGCGGTTCTCAGCACCATTTCACTGCCGCATTGTGGACAAACAAGAGATGCCTTTGAGACAGGCAGCGCTGCTTTGTGATCAGGCTGAACGTTTTTAATGAATTCCAATAGTTGAGAACCTTCGACCAGATCGATGGGTTTGTTTGCTGCGAAATTCCTTGCTTCCTGAGTAAAGAAACCAGAAGTCATTAAAATTGACTTATTTGCATTTTGTGAAGTCTGAACGCCATATAATTCTCGAACTTTGTCAACGCCGACTTTAATATTCCGCCATTGTTTGCATTGAACAAGGATCAATTCGCCGTTCTTTTTCAACGTCAAATCGATGCCACCATCAGGACCAGCAATGGCATTTTCATATACAGTATATCCTTGTCTCCGGTAAGCTTCCCCAACCAATTCTTCAAATTCCTTCCAGTTTAAATTACGAACAGTATCAATAGATTCCTGCCTGTCCAGGAGCTTACGCTTGCGCCAGGAATTAATTGCCGAAATGGGAGCAGGGATTAATAAAACCAGTGCAATTATCGGAGCAAGTGAGGGCGCGGCGTTAGCCAGTCCTTTGAAAAGCATATATGTCGTGTCTGTAGGCCCCTTTTGCTGAAGTTCTATTGAGGGAATGAAGTATTTGAGAATAAGATATGAAATGCCGGATAACGCAACACTAACCCACCACGGAAAGAGAGCCAACAGGTCGAGAATTGAATCATTTTTTCTTGCCATTAATTTGTCTGTATTGCCGAACTTAATCAGCAGAACGCAGACTGTATTTCTTTAAATCTTCAGGGGAAAGCTCTTCAGGTGGCACAAGCCTATAGTGCTTCTCTGAGACTATGACGATTCCGGCTTCGGAATCTTCCAGTTCAAAAATAGCTATGATGTTGTCCCGCATGAATTGTGCAGCAATTAACTTACATATCAGATTAGGAAATTTTGCGAGGCAGACTGCCAAGTCCTGTTCAAATTGCACAATTCCAAGCTTGTCTGTCCCGCCTTTAGCTTGAACCGGGAGAACGTAGTGTGCTCCTCTCTTATCAATCCCGATATAAATTTCATCTGTTTCCACCTGGCCTATCTGGGGAGCTGTTGTTCTTAGGTGGTTCTGCAAAGAATAACAGGTCAGGCCGGTGAAGATATCAACTAATCGATTGTAGCGGATCTTTGCCAACAATGCCTGTTCATCGTTCAAAGCATATTTTTCTATGACTCCAGGTGTAGCGTCCGGTATCTTAATTTCAGCAAGTTTTGGATTTGGGGTAATGCTGGCAATGGCCGCCAATTCAAAGACATACTTGGCGGTTCCTGCCGGTCTGATTACCCATGATGCATTCTCCGGAGCTTTTGCCAGAATCGATTGAGGCAAGTCTGAACGATACCGGAAAGAATAAATGAGATCGCCTATGTTTTTTGGCAGTTTTATTCCGAGTTTTTTCGCTGCCTCGATTATATCTGATCTCTGGAAAGGTACCCTTGACGCACCTTCAGAGTAATGTTTGAAAAATATTGCTTCAATAATCTGAACATAACGGTTCTTCTTCATGCAGTCTCCTATCCGGGCCAACGCAGGATAACAACCTCTTCTCTTAATTGAGCTGAAGTTGCAGTAGCAAATCTCGTGCGGAACAACTCGATTTCTGCTAACTCATATCCTAATGATTGAGCGATCTCTGCTAACAGTTCACCAGTGCGAATCATCACCTTAAAATAAGAAGCCTGATCGCCTACAACGTAAGCCAAAAGCGCACCTTTCTTTAAGACATGACGTAGATCGGCGAAATGTTTAGCCATTCCCCCGAAATACTGAACAGTAACCCGACTGTAGAGTTTCTCGAAACCGGAAGTTTTTTTCAGTTGAATTCTTTTTCTTTCGATCATTTCAGCAAGGTTCAGGACATTTTCGTTGTTTGCAACCCATTTATCGTCTTCATCGTCTTTATAGATTCCACGGGTATTTGAACGAATCAGGGTCTTTTTGAATTTTCTCAGCTCCTCCAGATTATTTATAAATCCTAATAAGACTGATTCCAGCCTCGTTGTTCTGGTATAGTCTTTTTCATTTGGATAGGGCGGGGATGTTATCACAAAATCAACACTGTCATGGTCAAGCATTTTGCTGATTTGACGAGAATCGCCCAGAATTGCTTTGCATGGTGGGTACGTGTTTCCTTCGATCGAGGCAACGTCTCTCGCAATTTTATCGATTTCCCCTAACCAGGAGCTAATAACCGGATAATCCAATTTCGATTTTCCAACTCCAACCTCCGGCCCAAATTTGAGGTTGCTTATTTTAAAAACGAGCGCGTTTGCCAGAGCTAACAAGGCATGGTTAAAGCATGGATGATCTTTGTATCGTCTTAGGGTGTTCAACAGTCTTAGTGTCTTATGCAATGGAAGGGGGCTTATTGAGTTCGTAATAAGCAGTTTTCGGGCGTGCGCGTCGAGCGTGTTCAGATTGAGTTCCGGGATATTCCCCCCAAGAGTCGGAGCGTCTGCAATGCCTTCGGATTTGAGTTCCTCGACTGCTTCAGATGCAACTTCATGCGCCATTGCTTCAAGTTCTTCTCCCTTAATGCTCCAGTCAGTCTTTACAGAGGTTGCAAAATGTGCAAACGGGTTTGCTTCAATGCCGATTGCGGGTATTCTGTTGAGCTTCGACTCTACTACGGTCGTGCCGGTCCCGCAGAAGGGGTCAAGGATAACTTTGCTTTCATCGATATTGAATTTACGGATGTAATGCCGGACTAAATGGGGTGGGAAAGAAAGGACAAAACGATACCAGTCATGAAACATGCTGTCATTAGGGTCAAGCTTGTTCTTCTTTCCGTTCTTAAGCTTAGTATCGTCAGGTACTTTTATTCCAGGGATTTCAATTTGTAATTGCAATTCTCTCTTCTTTCTATGCGTTTAACTTTTTGTTAATACTACTACATTTTTAGCGAAAAACAAAACAGAAATTATGATTTCAAATCCCATATGGGGACAACGGGGACATGAATTTAGTTGTAATTAAAAGGGACACAATGGGGACAATAGGGACATTTTCTTACTGTAGTAAAATTGTAGTAGTTTTATGCGTTTTATGCAGATTTGACGGCAATAGCCGGAATATATAGAAATGCTTTTTCTGCTTACTAATCAAAGTGTTACGCTGAAACCATTGCCAGTAGCCGATTGCTGTTTTTTGTTCTGGCCACATTTTGAGTCCGGCGCGTCTGCCAATTCCACCACACCGGCATGATCAGAAGTCAGCTACAGTGATCAGAAGAACAAAAAAAACGACCGATACCGCTACTTTTTCTGCGTGCGAATGAAATGTGCGATTGAACGGTCATAGGTGCGTTCAGCTTCTTTCGTAAAGAAGCACGCGGGAAGTTCGCCGTTCCTCCTGTGATAGTGAAGGCATTCACAGCATTTGCTTTTCCTCTCGCACGGCTCATACGTGCATGTGCAGAATTTCCTGAATTTTTCCTGAATGCATTCCATGACTTTCAATTGTACATTTTACATTTTGTTTTTTGCAACGAAAAGGGCTATTTGCCGATACAGAATTCGCTGAATATCCTGTCCAGTATATCCTCTGTTGTGATTGCTCCGACGACGGTGCCGAGATTGTCCAGGGCCGTCCTGAGCTCAAGGGCATGTATCTCAAGGGGCTGATTTTCCGTCAAGGTCTGTGCTGCCCTGCCGAGAGATGCGACTGCTTGTTCTATCGCCGTTTTATGTCTGAGATTTGTGACCACGACACCCTCCCTTTCCTCTTTCCAGTCACTCAGACAGGTGGTGAAGATTGCGTCTTTCAGTTCCTCGAGACCGTCTCCCCTTGTGGCAGAAACATCCAGCGCACGGGGAGCGGTAGCGATGAGTCGTGAAATGAGAAAATTCATGTCAGCCAATGAAGGAAGGTCGCACTTATTGAAGACGATGATCGTGCGCTTTGGCTTTATCTTTTCAATCACCTCAATATCTTCATCAGTAAGGGGTTCACTCCGGTCAAAGACAGCGATTACAAGATCAGCGTTCTCGATGCTCTGCAGGCTCCTTTTCACTCCTTCCTGTTCGGCGGTCTCCCTGACTTCCCTGATTCCTGCCGTATCCATGATCCTCAGGGGAAGTCCGTTGATATTCAGATATTCCTCGATTATGTCACGCGTTGTGCCGGGGGTGTCTGTAACAATCGCCCGGTCTTTCCTGAGCAGTGCATTCAGGAGAGAAGATTTTCCGACATTGGGCCTTCCGATAATCGCCGTTGAAAGCCCTTCCCTGAAAAAGCGGGCTTCATCGTATGTCTTCAGCAGCTTCTCGAGTTCATCGCGGATTATGCATATTTCCCTGAGCAGGTCCTGTGCTGCTGCGGTTTCGATCTCATCCTCGGGGAAATCGATACAGGCTTCGACTTGGACGCATATCTCCGTCAGCCGGTCCCTCAGTCCGGTTATCTTTTCAGAAAGGCCTCCCTGCAACTGCTCAACGGCGATCCTTCTGCTTTCGTCTGTTTTTGCCCGGATGAGATCGAGCACTGCCTCTGCCTGGCTCAGATCTATCCTGCCGTTTATGAAGGCCCTTTTCGTAAACTCCCCGGGTTCTGCAAGCCGCACCCCCTGTTTCAGGACAAGGTCAAGGGTTTTCCGGACAGTGATCATGCCACCGTGGCAGTTTATCTCGACCACATCCTCTTTTGTATAGGAATGCGGGGATTTCATGACAGTCACCAGTACTTCATCCACCTTTTCGCCGGTGAACGGGTCTCTGATGTGACCGTAGACCATGCTGTACGGTTTCACACTGCCGAGAGTGCAATTTTTTGGCGAGGAGAAGAGTTTCTCCGCAGTCCGGACCGAATGTTTTCCGCTCAGCCTCACGATGCCGATGCCTCCTTCGCCGAGCGGTGTGGAGATTGCTGCTATGGTATCTTCAGGTGAGCGCATATCCTCATGTCCTTCTGTTCGGGCAGACAGGAAAGCAGCCGATATTACGACGCCTGTTCTTTCGCCATTTTCCTGTTCACGTAGAACTGCTGGGCGATACTGAATATGTTGTTCATGAGCCAGTAGAGGACAAGGCCTGATGCAAAATTCAGGAACAGGAACGTGAAAACGACCGGCATGAGCATCATAATTTTGTTTTGCGTGGGATCCAGGGTCGTGGGGGTCATTTTCTGCTGAATGACCATCGTGGCTCCCATGAGTATGGGCAGCGGGCCGACTGCAAATCCGCCGATGAGGGGAATTGCTGCCGGTATATGTCCGAAAAGCGAATCAGGTGCGGCAAGATCTTTTATCCAGAGCATGAAAGGCGCACCTCTGAGTTCGATCGCGATCAGAAGGATTTTATAAAGGGCAAAGAATACCGGTATCTGCAGAAGGATGGGAAGGCATCCGCCTATCGGATTGACCTTGTGCGTTTTATAAAGCTCCATTGTTTCCTTCTGCATCCGCTGAGGGTCTTTCTTGTATTTTTCCCTGAGTTCGGCCATTTTAGGCTGAATTTCCTGCATTTTCTTCATGGATTTCTGGCTCTTGTTAATCAGCGGAATAAAAGGTATCCGCACAACGGTGGTAAGGAGCACAATCGCCCACCCATAGTTGCCGCTTACCTGGTAGAAGAACTTCAATACCCAAAAGAGAGGGACGGCAAGTATTGAGAAGAATCCGAAATCGATGATATGTTCCAGCCCGACATTCAGTGTTTTGAGGTAATCATAATCTTTAGGCCCGACATAAAGGATAAAACTGTTTGTCCCGGACTTTCCCTGCAATGCGATAACCGGGGAGTCATTCATTTTCCATACCTTCGCCTGTTCAACGGGAGCGAGAGGAACCAGAGAAGCAAAGAAGTACTTGTCTTCCTGGGCTATCCATCTCAGACCTTCACGATAGCTTTTGGCTTCGCTCAACCCCCCGGAGTCGAATTCAATCCTGTCGCTTTCTTTGAGAAGAACAGGTCCGACATGTGTAGAGGTATCATGCTTGTCATGTATGCCGATGTCCGTTCCTATGGTTATCCAGTAATCAGGCATTCCGGAAACTTCGTCCTTGATGTCAACCCGGTACGTGTCATGATAAAACGTATACGACCTTCTGACTGCAATGCCCTGTTCTGCATATTCGAAAACCAGCGTGCCGGTCTTGTTGTTGCTGGTAAGGAGCATGTCGCGACCGGTTACCTGGAAATTTTTTTCCGCGAATGCAAAATCGTCCTTTGAGCCTATTCCGAGAGGCGGTTCTGTGCCGGGCTTTCCGAGCAGCACCACATTCTTGCCTTCCTTGTCCTTGAAATTTTTCAGTTCATAGTATTTTATTGTTCCCCCCATGCTTGTATAGACGGCTGAATACAGATCGTTTTCGACTTTTATCTCTTTTTCATGCTGCGATAGCTGTATGTCACCGGTCAGGGGAAGCGAGGGAGGCTGTGCAGCAGTTTGCTGGCGTTCTGCCGGAACCGTCTGCTCATTTCCAGTTGCAGGCGTCTGAGGTTTCTGTGGTTCAGGCGGCATTACGAAAAACTGATATGCAAGGAGAATTAAAAATGCCAGCGCTACTGCAATAAGTGCTCTGTTTTCCATGTCTATTTTACAGGGTCATGTCCGCCTGGGTGAAACGGATGACACCGCAATAACCTCCTGAATGAAAGATATGATCCTTTTATGCAGCCATATCTGCTGATTGCATCCATCGAATACTGTGAACATGAGGGAGAAAACCTGCAGCTCGTGGGGAAAAGCGGCGACAGAAGATATTTATACAGCTTTAAAACTGACAGCAATGCTTTTTTCATGCATGAACCTTGACAAATAATTTTTTATTTCAATAATGAAATCGTCTAGTCTTCCCTCAACAGAGGACCTCTTCGCAACAATCACAAAGTCGCAGCGGCATGCAGTCCCACCGAGTGCTTTTCTTATGGCCTCTCTCAGAAGTCGTTTTATCCTGTTCCTGGTAACCGCTGTGCCGAGTTTTTTCCCAACAGACAGTCCGAGGCGGTTGAAAGCGAGACCGTTCGGTCTGGCATAGATGACGAGATATCGTGAAGCCAGGTGTTTCCCTTCCCTGAATACCAAATCAAAATCCCGTCGTTTCGTTAAGGAGCGTAAAAGGGCTTCACGCATTAAACAGAGAGTTTTTTGCGCCCTTTGGCCCTTCTTCTCTTGATAACCTTCTGTCCGCCTGGAGAACTCATCCTTTCGAGAAAGCCGTGAGTCTTTTTCCGCTTTTTTGTGTGTGGATGATATGTAGTGTAAGTACCCATAATTTTGAACCTAAATTATAGTTTTTCGCGAAAACTAATGTCAAGTCCGGAAAGATGCCGGAACCGAACATCCCTCCGTCGCTTTACAATTGTCTCTGTCAGATGTTACATTTTTGCATGAAATACGGGGAGAAAAAGATCAGGCAAGCCTCACTGGAGATATGGGATAATCCGAGTCCTGAGAGGGATTATGAAATACATATCAGTTTTCCGGAATTTACCTGCCTCTGCCCGCGTTCAGGATATCCTGATTTCGCCGCCATTCACATACGCTATAAGCCGGGAAAGCGCATTGTGGAACTGAAATCGCTGAAACTGTATCTGAATGCATTCCGTGATACACACATCTCGCATGAGGCAGCTACAAACAGGATTTACGAAGAACTTGAAAAGAGACTGAAGCCGAAATTCCTTGAAGTAACAGGGGATTTTAACCCGCGGGGGAATGTAAAGACGCTCGTAAAGGTCTGCTCTGATCAGCAGCCGAAGGCAAAACGCTAGGTTCTGCTTTCAGGCTCCCCTTGCCTTTTCGATAAACAGCTGCATTTTATGGTGGTCCTTTTTCCCTTTTTCTGCTTCAATGCCGCTGCTGACATCTACACCATACGGCCTGACGCGCTGTATGGCCTGATGAATATTGTCCGGCGTGAGCCCTCCCGCAAGAATAATCCTGCCGAACTGCTTTGCGTACATTGCAATGTCCCAGTTGAAGATCTGGCCCGTGCCGCCATATACGTTGGGAGTATAAGTATCAAGAAGGAAGGCGGAAACCCTGTCCCTGAAGTGCACAAGAGGGTCAAGGCTTTCAAGGGACTTAACCCTTATTGCTTTTATCAGCCGCCTTGAAAAATTGCATGCTTCTGGCGGTTCATTGCCATGGAGCTGCACAACGTCTATGCCTGCTGCGGATATGGTTTTTTCTATCTGATCAAATGGTTCGTCGACAAAAACCCCGATTGTGGTAACGAATGAGGGGAGTCTTCTGATGATTTCCGCTGCATCGTCAGGTCTGATATATCGCGGGCTGCCCCGGAAAAAAACGAATCCGACGGCATCAGCTCCGAGATCGACTGCTGCCATGGCATCGTCGAGATTCGTGATGCCGCAGATTTTAATTCTGACCTGCATAGCATCATTGTATCATATCTGCGCTGTTTTCCCTGTCAGCAAGTCAATCATGCCCGCTATGTCACGGGATTCCATGAAAGACGTGCCGACAAGCATCGCATCAATTCCTGCTTCCCCGAGTGTTCTGACATCCTCCCTTGTTTTTATCCCGCTCTCCGCCACCACAATCTTATGGGAAGGGATTTCTTTTTTCAGCATGAAGGTGGTGTTGATGTCAATCGCCAGTGTTTTCAGGTTTCTGTTATTGATGCCGATGATTTTGCAGTCTGTGGAAAGCGCGGTTTCGAGTTCCCGGTAATCATGAATCTCGAAAAGGACTGAAAGCCCGAGTTCTGCCGCAAGATGAAGGTATTCCTTCGCCTGGTTCTTATCGAGAATTGCCGCGATCAGCAATATTGCATCCGCACCGTGAGCCCTTGACTCATAGATCTGGTATTCATTAAAAAGGAAATCCTTTCTCAGGACAGGTCCGGAGTAGACTTTCCTGGTATCAGAAAGGAAAGAAAGGTTTCCCTGAAAGAAGTGCTCCTCAGTAAGCACAGAAACCGCATCTACCGCCTTTTTTTCATATATCCCGGCTATTGAAAGATGGTCGAAATCCCTTCGTATGACCCCTTTCGACGGAGAAGCCTTCTTGATCTCCGCGATGAGTTTTACCGGCCCCCCGGGGGAACGCATTACCGCTGACATGAAATCCCTCGGTTTTTCATTCTCACGGATCCTGTGTTTCAGCTCGGAAACGGGCTGGCGGGATCTCACTTTGTTCAGTGCTTCCTTTTTTCTGAAGACAATGTCATCAAGAATTCCCATGCAGGCATTTTATCCAACTGCTGCATATTTTGTAAATTCTCCGCTTCATTTTTGCTATAATCCTCACAACGATACGGGATCGAATGGCGCCACTCCCTGCAGCGTCCGTTCGTTGCTCACCTGTGGGTGATAACGCTCCGGCTGATGTCAGGGAAGGACGGAAAAAAGAGCAGGCATCGGTGAAAACGAAAAAATACAGGAGTTTTTGCTACCGCAGATGACCCCGGGGGATGAAAAAAAGCGCATCGCAAAGGCCGCGGGGATCATGTCTTTTGCAACCCTGATCAGCCGTATCCTCGGTTACATTAAGGATATGATACTGGCGAATTTTTTTGGGGCGACCGGGACAGCCGATACGTTTTTTGTTGCGTTCAGAATCCCGAACCTTCTCAGAGAACTGTTCGCAGAAGGTTCTATGTCCTCCGCATTTATTCCTGTCCTGACGGAATACCAGACAAAACATGGTCCGGAAAAGGCGAAGCAGCTTGTCAGGATTACCTTTACTTTTATCCTGCTTTTCGTGGGTTCGATCTGCATTCTCGGGGTTGTCTTTGCTCCCCAGATAGTCGCGGTAATTGCTCCGGGTTTTATCGATACACCGGACAAATTCTCCCTGACAGTGCTCCTTACAAGGGTGATGTTCCCGTTCCTGTTGTTCATAAGCCTTGCTGCACTTTCCATGGGCGCATTACACGTCAGGCGGACTTTCTTTGTCCCTGCGCTTGCGCCGGCAATGCTGAACATCACGATTATCATAGTGGTGGTACTGTTTACAGCACGGATGACAGAGCCGATCCTCGCGGTGGCGATCGGTGTCGCGATAGGAGGATTCGTGCAGTTTGCGTTTCAGCTCCCGCCCTTTTTCCGGCACGGATACTCATTGAAGCCGGCATATGATTTCAGGCACGAGGGGCTGAGAAGGATGTCGATTCTCATAATGCCTGCCACGATGGGGATGGCAGTGGCGCAGATAAATATCTTCATCAGCACTATTCTTGCCTCTTTCCTTCCTGAAGGAAGCATCACGTATCTTTATTATTCGATGCGTCTTGTTCAGTTCCCTGTCGGCATATTCGGAGTGGCGATGGGAATGGCGATACTCCCGGCACTATCGGAGCATGCAGTAAACAGAGACCATGACAGGCTGCGGGAAGATTTTTCATTTGCGTTACGGCTGCTTTTTTTCGTAACAGTCCCGGCAATGGCGGGATTGATTGCCCTGAGGGAACCCATAGTCAATATTCTGTTTCAGAGGGGCATGTTTGATTACGCTGCAACCGTAGGGACTGCCCAGGCACTCCTTTTTTACTCAATCGGGATATGGTCGATCGTGGGCGTGAGGATAGTTACGGCAGGCTTCTATGCCATGCAGGACACAAAGACACCGGTAAAAGTTGCGCTTGTTGCGCTGGCATCCAATGTAATCCTGAGCGTTCTGCTCATGCATCCGCTCAGGCATAACGGTCTTGCGCTCGCAAACTCACTCGCATCCGGTGTGAACTTTGTCCTTCTTTTTTTCTTTCTGAGAAAGAAGCTGGAAAGGGTTGATGCGAAACGAATCATTTCGTCTTTTGCGAAAAGCATTCTTTCCGCGTCCGTTATGGGAGTGGCAGGGTGGGCTGTCCTGCGCGGAGAGATGTGGCAGATACACGGCAATACCCTGCACAAGAGCCTGTACCTGGGCGGGACGATCGCTTTCTGTCTCGTCACATATTTTTGTCTGTGCGCTCTGCTGAAGAGCGAGGAATTTGCGTATGTCGCCGGGATGTTCAGGCAAAAATTCAGAAAATAACACAAGGGAGGAAATATGATAATCCTGAATCTGGTGGTCGGACCTCTGGAGAACAACTGTTTTATCATAGGAGATGAGAAGTCAAAGGAGTGTTTTATCGTTGACCCGGGAGATGAACCTGAAAGGATCCTTGCCATGGTGGAGGAAAAAGGACTTACGGTGAAATATATCGTGTGTACCCATGCGCATTTCGACCATATCGCTGCGGTATCGGATATCTGGAATGAAACAAGGGCAGGGATCGTGCTTCACCGTAATGAACTGGAGATATACAAAAGCGCAAAAGACCATGCCGCAATGTGGGGGTTTGAACTCGACGATCAGCCGGACCCCAGCATTCTTGTTTCCGAAGGCGATAGTATACAGGTGGGAGGCCTCAGATTCGAGGTACTGCATACGCCTGGACACAGCCCCGGAGGAATCTGCCTTTACGGTGAAGGGGTTCTCATTACCGGAGATACGCTTTTTTCAGGTTCTGTGGGAAGAACCGACCTGCACGGAGGGAATATCGGGATGCTCAAAATGTCTTTCAGGCGCCTGATGGCATTGCCTGATGAGATTAGGGTGCTCCCGGGACACGGACCTGAGACAACTATCGGAAAAGAGAAAGTTGACAATTTCTTTTCATCTGAAATATAATACATTTTCCTGTGAAGGAGAGATAGGATTTCTTGAAAAGAAGAGATATCATGTATTTTTAGCCGAATTTGGAATTTTATCAGTTCTATTCAGCTATAATCGCCGATATTTCCCTATTGACTAACTTTTCAAAAATGATATGCTAATATCAGATGAACGATAAAGAGTCTGAAATGGTCTGACGAGACCAGGTAGTTCTTTGATAAAGGAAGGCTATACTACTTGGTATGGCCTTTATTTTTCTCTGCAAATCCTTGGGGCTAAGGCGAGCTGAGGGAACACACAAAAAGAGGGAGCCGAATACTGATGTAGTGATGCATGCCCCACAAGCCTGCAAAGGCGAGGGGAAGCCTAAGCATCAGAAACGGTGCCCACGTGAAAAAAGCCTCTGAAGCTCCACCCCAGGGATGCAGAGATGTTCTTTGAAAACTAAAAAGTAGGCGTCCAGGTAAGTTTTGAGTGTTATTTGAGAGTTTGATCCTGGCTCAGAACGAACGCTGGCGGCGTGCCTAACACATGCAAGTCGGACGGTGTTAGTTCACAGCACTTAGCTCATAGCTGATAGCAAGAATTCTATGGTCATGGGCCA
>JBFMCL010000022.1 GCA_040754395.1 Nitrospirota bacterium
GAGAATATCGTGTATACTCTGTTCATGGTCTGTTCCTCCTTGCTGGTATAGGGTTTGGTCACCACTATTTTCCAACAAGTATAAAGAACAGACCGATATTTATAAATATTTACCGGACACTAATGACTGAATACCTCTTCAGAGGCTGGCTGTATGGTATTTTCCTCAGGTATAATAGGGAACTTTGTTTTTGGAGGAAGAACATGACGATAACGGAAAAGATTCTCGCCGCGCACTCCGGAAGGAAGAAAGTTTCACCCGGAGAACTGATCAATGCAAAGGTAGATCTTATCCTTGCCAATGATATAACTGCACCCATCTCAATCTCAGAATTCAGAAAAATAGGTGCTGAACAGGTATTCGACAAGGACAGGATTGCGCTCATTCCCGATCACTTTGCTCCGCAGAAGGATATCAAGGCAGCCGAGCAGTGCAGGATGCTCAGGGAGTTTTCAAAAGAACATAATCTCAGCCTCTACTTTGAAGTGGGAAGAATGGGAATCGAGCATGCCCTTCTTCCTGAGGAGGGACTTGTTGTACCCGGGGATCTCGTCATCGGAGCTGACAGCCATACATGCACATATGGCGCACTTGGCGCATTTTCAACCGGTGTGGGTTCAACCGATGTTGCCGCTGCAATGGCGACAGGGGAATGCTGGTTCAGGGTACCGGAATCCATGAAATTCATTTACTACGGAAACCCCGCCAGATGGGTTGGCGGCAAGGACCTGATTCTGCATACCATCGGAGAGATCGGAGTTGACGGATCCCTTTACATGTCGATGGAATTTGCAGGGGAGGCAATCCGAAATCTCCCGATGCACGGAAGGCTCACCATGTGCAACATGGCGATAGAAGCCGGCGGGAAAAACGGCATTATCGTACCCGACAGGATTACAAAGACATACGAAAAAAACAGGGCAAAAAGGACTCCCGTTTTCTATAAATCAGACAAAAATGCCGTGTATGCCGAAGTCCGTGAATATGACTGTGCAAAAATACCCCTCACAGTAGCATGCCCCCATCTTCCTTCGAACACCCGGCCCGCTGCCGAACTATTCGAGGTGTATATTGATCAGGTAGTAATCGGTTCCTGTACCAACGGAAGGCTTGAGGATCTGAGAGAAGCCGCCGCGATCCTTAAGGGAAGAAAGGTCAATCCGAATGTCAGGATGATCGTGATACCTGCAACGCAGAGGATATACAAGCAGGCGATGAAGGAGAAGCTGCTCGACGTATTTATCGATGCCGAGGCAGTCGTTTCTACCCCGACCTGCGGGCCGTGTCTTGGCGGACATATGGGGATACTCGCAAAGGGTGAAACAGCCTTAGCGACCACGAACAGGAATTTTGTCGGCAGGATGGGTCATCCGGAGAGTGAGGTCTATCTTTCCAACCCGGCCGTTGCAGCCGCATCAGCGGTGCTGGGAAGGATAGGAACGCCGGAGGAATTGGGATTATAAACTTCAGATCATCTGTTTTTGCGGTACCGAATGAGAGTCACACGAAAGGCGAACACCTATGTCACCTGAGGAAAAGCTGAGGGAATTGGGGATAGTGCTCCCCGAAACACCTGCACCGCTCGGTTCATATGTTCCGGTTGTACAAGCAGGGAGTCTTATATTTCTCAGCGGTATTCTTCCCTTAAGAAACGGAAGGCTCACGAGAACAGGGAGAGTGGGTGAATCTGTCTCAAAGGACGATGCAGGCGACGACGCAAAAACAGCAGTCGTGAATGCGCTTTCGGTCCTGAAGGCAAATCTTGGAACGCTCAGCAGAGTCAAGAGATGCGTGAAGCTCACCGGCTACGTTGCATCATCACCCGATTTCACCGAACAGCCGATGGTGCTGAATGCCGCGTCAGAACTCCTGTACGAAATCTTTGGTGAAGCCGGAAGGCATGCACGCGCAGCTGTAGGCGTGAATGTACTTCCTCTCAATTCTCCGGTAGAGATAGAATTTATCTTCGAAGTAGGCCAGGAATCTTCATAGCAGACTTATCGGGCTGCTGCCTGAAAGGACCTCAGCGTTCTCCTTCGACAATACACTCAGAAACGCTTCGACTACATCGGCGTCAAACTGCGTATTCATGCATCTCTTTAACTCGGATATCGCATATTCAGGTGTGCCACCGGCCCTGTACGGCCGGTCGGATACCATGGAGTCAAATGCATCGGCAACGCAGAGTATCCTCGCAAGTACAGGAATTTCATCTGCCTTCAGCCCGTCAGGATATCCCTCCCCGTCTACTCTTTCATGGTGATGCCGTATGACCGGCAGAAGATGCTGCAACTGCTTTATCGGCGCCAGTATCTCTTCACCCTTGATCGGATGGAGATTAATCAGTCTTGATTCTTCATCAGAGAGCACATTGGGGTTATCGAGGATAATATCATAGGTGCCTATTTTCCCTATGTCATGAAAAAGCCCGGCTACCCTGAGCATCTCAATGTCCTCCTTTTCGAGAGACATTTCTTCCGCAATGGCAACTGCATACTTCGTAACACGCTCGGAATGGCCTTTTGTCCAGGGACTTTTTGCGTCGATTGCATTCACGAATGAATGGATAAGACCTTCATAGAGCCCTTTCAGTTCACGGTAGGAAAAATCAACCTCCTTGAGCATATTGAAAAACGCATCACGGCTTTCGGTGAGTTTTTTCTGTTTATCTCTAATCTCCGAGATGTCCACAATTGCAAGTACAAATGACCTTGTCAGGCCTTCGTCGTCAGGAAGAGGAGTGAGGTAAAGAAGGAAATGCTTATTCAACCTCTCTTCGCAATATTCAAAGGCATCCAGTGTGAAGCTTTTCTCCTGCCGGATATTATCGAAGATGTCCTTTAACTGTTCGCTTTTTATTATTTCATAAGATTTGCCGCTTTTTATTTCTTCGGGCAGAATATTGAAGTGAAGGAAAAAGTATTTATTCGCCCTTCTGATACCGAACGCATCATCAAGCAACAGCACACCATAAGGCATGGAATCAAACGTTACCCTCCATTCATTCAGTGCCTGTTCGAGCATCTTTCTGTATTTTACACGGGCACTGATGTCCCGTATGATGCTTCTGCTTTGCATGAAATTCCCTTTCTTGTCACAGACAGCGGTCGCGCTTTGAAGCACAGGAATATACGACCCGTCTTTCTTCCTTAGATCCAGTTCCAGGTTTTCGATAGTGCCCTTCTCCAGAAATTCCGAATACCTGTCACTGAATCTTCTCCATCCCTCCTCACTGAGAATGTCGCGCAAATTCATCTTTTTTTCCACTTCAGACCTGCTGTAACCGAGCATGTTCAGCCAGGTGTCATTCACCTCAATAATCAGTCCGCCTGAATCGGTAAAATAATAGCCAGCAGGCGCTTTCTGATAGAAGTCGAGATATTTTCTCTCGCTGTCCTCAAGCTTCTGTTCAGCATCCTTTCTTTGGGTGACGTCTTGCAGATTGCAATGGATATAGACCGGTTTGCCATTGATGAATTTGCAGCGGGAACTGACCTCAACAACGATTTTCTTCGCACTTCTGGTTACAAGCTCGGTCTCGAACTTGGGAAGTTTTTTGCCGGACAGAAGCTGTCCGAAAATATCCCTGCAATGCACGAGACTGTCAGGATGAATGATATCACGCATCGAAAGGTGATTGATTTCTCTCCGCTGATACCCAAGCGCGTAAAGCCATGCTTTGTTCACATAGAGAAACCTGCCGTCAGGCGTCAGCACATGTATGAGGTCATTTGCATTTTCCACAAGGTCCCTGAACATTTCCCTGGTGCTTTTTTTGACGTTCTCCTTCTGGTTTCGCAATGATTCCCTCGTAGCAAATTCGGTGTTGCTGAGGCGCAGTTCCAGTATTTCCTGTATGAGCTGTTGTTTTGTCTTGCGTTCGTCCTTCACGAGTATCTCTGCATCGCATTCAGTATCAATCTGTAACTGATGCGAACGATTATAAGGTTTTTTATCATTTTATCAAATTAACTGTAAAAAATAACAGAAACGTTTTCTTCAATTACATTATTGCCTGTATTTTTCAAGCTCCTGCATCAGTTTTTCCATCTCCTTCTTCAGCTGTATCATCCGGGATTCCCTTCCGACCGCAATATTATAGAACTCCTCGAGCTCTTTCAGCCGCTTCTTCAGTTCCTGGTCGCTTTTTTTCAAAAGCTCCTCATAGTGTTTCCGATCTGTAATATCAAGCGCGGTAAAGGTAACACCGCGCGACAGATCTGCAGGATCAATCGGAGATGAACTGAGGAGTACATCAATAACTGTTCCGTCTTTCCGCTTCCACCGCGTTTCGACCGTTCCCGTACCTCGCTCCCTGATCTGTGCATATTTTGTCTTTCCCACATATTCGTAATCTTCTTCGGTCGGATAAAGAATTCGGGCATTCTGCCCTATAAGCTCGTCGCTCGAAAATCCCGTTATTTCACAGAGGCGGTCATTTACCTGCAGTAACCTGCGGTCAGCAGATACCAGGCCAATACCGATGGGTGCTGCCCTGAAAATGCTCCTCAGTCTTGCTTCGCTTTCCTGAAGGGACTCCTCTTTCTGCCTGCTTTCTGCACAGGCCTTTTCAAGTTCCCGCACTTTCTCTTCAAGCTTTGTCGCAACTATCCGCGCGTACTGCCTGAGAAATTCCTCATCCTTTTCTATCAGCTTCGCGGTAATGATCTTTGTCTGCCCGATCTCATCGATAATAATCCTCAGCTCTTCAATGAATTCCTTCGGCTCCTTCGGCTTGATAATAAATGCTTCTGCGCCGAGAGATGTGGCAAGCTCTGCCTCCCGGTAGCCGGTATACAGTGCTGAATAGAAGACAAATGGGATCCCTCGTAATTTCTCATCATGCTTTATACTTCTCAGGAACTGAAATCCGTCCATCCTGGGCATGTTTGCATCAGAAATAATCAGGTCCGGCTTCTGATGTGATGCCATTTTGAGCCCCTCGATTCCGTCAGATGCCTCTGCTGTCTCAAACCCGCTCTGCTCGAGAAGATATTTCAACAACAGTCTGTCAGTCGCATTATCATCAACAATCAATATTTTCATATATATCCCTCTTTTACATCCGTCTTTATCCTAGATTTTATCGGTATCCTTATGTTTTTTCCACAAATAATTGTCCTGCATCAGATATACTATCTGCTAAATCACTGAGAAGATATTTTATCATCATGAATCATGATTCTGTCATTCCAAGAGTCACCCACAGGGACCCGGACGGTTATGACTTCACAAGAAATGCTCTGAAAAATATTTTCCGGAATCAAATGCATCAATTTCAAAAGGTCATCGGTCTTGCACACCAAATCAGGAACGGCCTCGACGGCATAAGCCCTTTCATACAGCAGGCTACACAGGCCGTATGTCCCCGCTGCAGTGATGTCTGCTGTATCGCAAAACACGGTTATCACAACCACGAGGATCACGTATATCTCTATGCACTCGGCCTGAGTCCTCCACTTCATGAGTTTTGGAGGGATGACCTCGAACCGTGCCAATATCTTTCGGAAAACGGCTGTTCGATGGATCGTTCTGTCCGGCCTTCAGGGTGCAACTGGTATTTCTGTGAACCCCTCTTTGACTATATGGAACTTCAGCCTGATTACCGGAAATTCGATGATTCATTCCATGAAATAGCAGGTCTCTGGCTGGCGATGACAGAGGAATTTTCTCTTGTTGCTTCCCGAATGCCAGAATAATTTTCATTCCCGCCATATGCACTGCATTCGCCAGATTCGGCATCATCACGTTACTGACTCCTGTCCGGAAATTAGATTTGGGAGATTCAATAGTGTAAAATTACAATTATGGCAAAACCTGTAGTAGTGATAGTCGGCAGACCGAATGTCGGCAAATCGACCCTGTTCAACAGGATGACAGGGTCGCATTCCGCGATTGTCGAGGATATTTCCGGAGTCACCAGGGACAGGAACTGTCTGGATGCGGAATGGGAAGGGAAACGATTTGCAGTTGTGGATACCGGCGGATTTTACCCGGATACCGATGATGATATCTTCCTCCAGATCAGGGAACAGGCACTGTTCGCCATCGATGAAGGAGATGTGATTGTCCATCTCCTTGACGGCAAAGACGGGCTTACCCCGTCTGATATGGAACTTGCCCGCGTTCTCAGGTCATCGGGCAAGCAGGTTATCTGGGCAGTAAACAAGATTGACGGTCCTACCCGTGAAGACAGACTGTACGATTTTTACAGAATAGGCGCAGAAGATATATCCCCGGTTTCTGCCGAAACAGGGTTTGCTTTTGATGATTTCATGGACAAACTGGCAGGGTTTTTGCCTGTGCATACTGAGGAAAGGATTGATTATCCGAGAATTGCGGTAGTCGGCAGACCGAATGTCGGCAAGTCGACCTTCATAAATACCCTTCTGGGCAAGAGAAGGATGATTGTAAGCCCTGTTCCGGGTACTACCAGGGATTCGGTCGACAGCGTATGTACATATTACGGCAGGAAATATCTCCTGATAGATACCGCCGGGATGAAAAAAAGTGACAGGTCAGGATACTCGCTGGACAGGTTTGCCATGGTGAGGGCGATCAGAAGCATCGAGAGATGCGATGTGTCCCTAATCGTCATTGATGCAAGCAAAGGTATTGTGGAGCAGGACCAGAGAATAGCGGGGATCGTGGAAGAATACGGGAAAGGAGCGGTGTTTCTCCTGAATAAATGGGACATCATCGCTGACACTGATGCCACCTTCAAGAAACTGGGAAAGGAATTACACAGGCGGATGTGGTTCATGCAGTATGCACCTCTCCTGACGGTATCAGCCCTCGAGAAAAAGCGTGTGACAAAGGTCTTCCCGATCATTGACCGCATACTACGGGAAAGGAAAAAAAGGATACCAACTTCGGATATCAACAGGTCATTCAGGGATATCGCGTCAGGCATTCCTTTACCCACCTATAAGGGAAAGCAGGTTAAATTATTTTACATAACACAGGTGAAGACAGAGCCACCTTCTTTCACACTTTTTACCAATTATCCTTCTGCCATTAAAGAAACCTATGTGCGCCATATAGAAAAAATCCTGCGGAGAAGTTACTCCTTTGAGGGAACCCCAATCAGAATATATGTCAGGGGGCGCGAAAAAACCAGGGAAAGATGAACTATCTGAAAATCATCACAAGGAGTTTTTCGGATTTCTTCAGGGACGACGGAATAACTCTTGCTGCAGCGCTGTCGTATTTTTCGATCATGGCCTCAGTGCCGCTCTGCCTCTTTCTTATCGCAGTATTCGGCCACATCCTCGGTCAGTACCCGGAATTCTATCAATTTTTTTCCGCGCGGCTGATCAATTTTTTCCCTGCCATCACAGAGGGTATTACCAACGAACTGGGAAAGCTGATAACCTTCAGGGGAATCGGCACGCTCAGTATTTTACTCTACGGTTTCTTTTCCCTTCAGGTCTTCACTTCTATCGATAACGCCCTGAATATCATATTCAAGGTCAAGAAGAAGAGGGCCTTTTTTCTGTCAGTCCTGATGTCAGCGAGCATTGTTACATTTCTGATAATAATGCTCCTCGTTTCCTTTGCGGCGACTTCACTCATCCCGCTTCTGCAAACAATGAAGCATTTTTTCCCTGAATTGCGCATCGGACTGCTGACAGCCGTGCTGATACGGTACGTCATTCCTTTTTTTATGGTTTTTTTCTCGATCGCGGTCATGTATGTCCTTTTTCCGAAAACAAAGGTCAGGATGTCGCATGCATTCACCGGCGCTCTTTTTGCAACGGTGTTCCTTGAAATTGCAAAACATGTCTTCACCTGGTATGTCGGCACTGTTGCCGAGTTCGGAACCATTTACGGACCTCTGACCGCTTTCGTGGTCTTCCTGCTCTGGGCCTTTTATTCCGCATGCATTTTCCTGATCGGAGCCGAGATGGTGCACATACTGGGGCTGGAAAAGGAAAAGATATAGGCATTCCCTCTCCTCCCTCTCATATGACCCGCTTTTGCGCTGCTGCCTCTGTTTCCCATTGTTTCGGATAATACCCAAAACGTGTATAATATGACCTATGAAGCTCGGGGAAGCCTTAGTCAAGGAAGCGCTGATTACGAGACAGCAGCTTGATCAGGCACTGAAACGTCAGGTTCAATTCGGGGGGAGAATCGGTTCAAACCTTGTTGAACTGCGGTTCATCGAAGAAGACGAGCTTTCCGGATTCCTGAGCAGATTTTTCAAAATCCCCGCGGTCTCCCCTGAAATGCTTGCCTCAATTCCCGAAGAAGTCCAGAACTCGCTCGACAGGGAAACCATCGATAAGTACAAGATACTGCCGTTCAGGAAGGAACGGAACAGACTGCACACCGCCATGCTGAACCCGAAGGATATAAAAGAGATTGATGAACTCCGCTTTGTCACCGGCTTTGATATCATCCCGTATGTCATCACCGAACTCAGGCTCGTCTATGCACTCGAAAAATTCTACGGAATCAAGCGTGACGTCAGGTACATCAGCCTGAAGGACCGTTTCGACCCCGAAGCAAAAGTTGAGGACAGTTCCGTCAATAAGATAAAGGCGGCCTTTCTGGAGGTAAAGGAAACTGAAGACATTGCCGGGGTGCTCATCAACGAGACTTACAAGATAGCAACGAGAGTGGCACTTTTTACGGTGAAGGGAGGGAATATCTCTGGCTGGAAAGCACGCGGACTTTCAGTAGAGGGGTTTGAAATATCCGTGAAAGACTCGCCCCTCTTTTCAGAAGTGCTCAGAAGCAAAAGCAACTACCGCGGGCCTGTGCTGAATATAAAGGGAAATGAATCATTCACAAAAATGCTTTTGGGAACTCCCCAGGATGTACTGATCTTGCCTATCACTATCAGAGAAAGGACTGTTGCCCTCCTGTATGCCGACAACGGCAATGCATCCGTATTGAATGCAAATGTCGGGTTCCTCTCGATGCTCGCCTCAATGGCCGCGATCGCATTTGAGATCCTTATCCTGAAAAAGAGGATTCTGGACCTGAATTTCCCGATATGAACGTGTATCATGCGGAAACGCAGATCACAGTGCGCTCTCTCCTCTTTCTTCAGTCCTGATCCTTACCACATCAACAAGATCATAGATGAAGATTTTCCCGTCACCGATCTCTCCGGTATGGGCTGCTTTCTGTATGATGGCAACTATCTCTTCCAGCCTTTCATCAGCAACGGCAACCTCGACCTTCAGCTTCGGGATAAACCTGACCTCATAACTGGTCCCCCGGTAAATCTCCACATGTCCTTTTTGCCTGCCAAAGCCCTTCACTTCGGTTATCGTCATACCCTGAATCCCGGCATGTGACAGGGCGTCCTTCACGTGATCAAGCTTAAAATGCTTGATTACGGCTGCGACCATTTTCATTGTCCAACCTCCGAAATATCCTCTGTGTCTTCGGTCAATAACATTCGCTCATGCTGTTAAGGCATGCAATGCACGCTGCCTGTAGACTGCGGCTGAAGCGGATGTCCCGAATGCAGCACTCTTTCTTCTGCTGATTGTTACGTTATAATATCAGATTATCCGATGAATATATACAGCCTGATTAAAGATGCATCCCTTGCGACTCCTGATCCGGAGAGATCGGAAAAGAATCTTTTCAGGATCCTTCGGGAATTTCCGGAACTGATCGCAGCGCATGAAGCAGAAATCGGCCGCATTGCGGTATTGTGTGCCTACAGCCAGTTTCTTGCCGATTACTGCGTAAAAAACCCGGCATCGCTCTCACATGCGCTGACATATTCCGGAGGGCCGAGAAAAAAGGAGGAAATCCTGGAGGAAGCCCGCAGTCAATATGCGTCGTTTGCACATGAAGAAAACCCTGCGCTCTATAAACAGCGCGCAATCGCGCTCCTCCGTAATGTGAAAAAGGAAAACCTCCTCCTTATCACATTGCGGGATGTATCGGGCATTACACACCTGAATGAATATATGGCAGGACTTACCAGCCTTGCTGATGCGATTATTGAGCTTGCGCTTGATATTGCATTCACAATGATGAGGAGAAGATCCGGCCTGCTTCGGGACAATGCCTTTTCCCTTATCGGTATGGGGAAACTCGGCGCCGGTGAACTGAATTACAGTTCTGATATCGATATCATTACCGTTTTCCGTTCAGACAGCGGCAGTTCCACCGGGACGCTGAATCCTTTCGGAATACGGCAAAACACTATCTCTTCTCATGAATACTATTGTACGCTCATCGAAATACTCACAACCCTTCTTCAGCTGCCGACCGAAGACGGTATAGCCTACCGGGTGGACCTCAGGCTGAGGCCGAACGGCCAGAAAGGTTCTTTATCCCTTTCGCTGAATACATACCGTGCCTATTATGAAGCATGGGGCAAGACATGGGAGAGAATGGCCCTTATCCGCGCCAGACACGTAGCAGGAGATCATTCATTGAGCGGGGAATTCCTGTCTGCAATCGAGCCGTTTGTCTGGAAAAAATCGACTGATTACAGTGATATCGAAGAGGTGAAGGAACTCAAGAAAAGGATTGATGCCGCATATGGCATGAGCGATATAAAACGGGGCTACGGTGGCATAAGGGAAATAGAATTCTTTGTCCAGACATTCCAGCTCCTGTACGGAGGAGAAAAGCGCAGTTTACGGGCAAGGCTGCTGACAGATGCGCTTGAGGTACTGAAGACCGAGGAGTTTCTGACCGCAGGCGAGACAGCATTTCTTTCTGATAGCTATTATTTCCTGCGGAGGATAGAACATATCCTCCAGATGAGAGATGATATGCAGACATATTCGCTTCCCTCGGATTCCGGAGAACTCGCAATACTTGCAAGAAAGATGCATTTTGAGGGGGAATCCGAATTTTCAGCAGCTCTTCGCCTGAAAAGACTGAAGATAAGGGATATGTACAACTCTCTCCTTGGCGGTCCGGGAACCGCGCAGGATGACATGGTAACACTCACCGAACAGCTGCCCGAGGATTCAATGCTCGACTATATTGCCTTCAAAGGTTTCAGGAAACCTGATGCTGCCCTGAAGAATCTCAGAAATCTTCTCGAACAGATATCCATCGGCAAGACCCTCAGAGAAAGAAACCTCCTGAGAAAAACACTGCCTCCTTTTCTCGAACTGACAGTAAAATCCGTACACAAAGACAGGGCTCTGGGTATGCTCGTCTCCTTCATTCAGAAGATCGGCAACCATGAATCCTATATCGACCTCCTGCTGCAGCGAGCCGATACAAGAGAGATACTGATCACCACATTCTCGGCCAGCACATTGCTGACACGAATGCTGTTAAGCCTTGATAACCTTGAAGGTATCTTTGAATATCCGGATTTCCGCGCTGACCATTCTGCACTTCTTGACCGTCTCACAGGCGCTCTCGAACGGAGCGATAACCCCTTGGGTGTGATAAGACAATTCAAATACATGGAAGAATTGAAAACGTGCATGCTGTTCCTTAAGGGCTCTCTTGACGCACACGGACTTTCACATTTGCTGACCGCTCTCGCGGATACGATAATAAAATCGTTGACCCGCCATCTGGACATCCATGAAGGTTTCGCGGTCATAGGCCTTGGAGCGTTGGGCGCTCATGAACTGAACGTCGGCTCTGATCTCGATCTCATGTTCATTCATGCCAGGGAAGGAACAGTATCCTCTGAAAAGAACCCAGCGGCAGACATAATAAGGTTTCTTTCTGAATACACATCCGGAGGCTTTGCCTACAAAGTCGACATGCGCCTGAGACCTGATGGCGCAAAGGGAATACTCGTCAATGATCTTGAAGGTTATGAAAGCTATTATGCCAGAAATGCGCAGCCATGGGAGATCCAGTCACTGTTAAGGGCACGTCCTCTGGCAGGCGATACGAGACTGTCAGAAGCGTTCGACCATATGAAAAAACGGATAATATCCAGCAGGGGACCAGCGATCAAGGGCTCCGATATGCGTAGCATGAGGACGAGAATCATAAATCAGATATCAAAGGAGTCTGCCGGCGCAGATCTGAAAAACGGTCCCGGCGGCATCAAGGAAATTGAATTCCTCATCCAGTATCTCCAGATCAAGCATGCTGCGGAGTGCCCCTCCCTCATCACGCAGAACACCTCCGCTGCGGCCGAGCAGCTGAAAATCAACGGATTTCTTGACGAGAAGACAGCAGGCATGCTGTTATCAGCCCATGGCCTTCTGAAAACCCTGGACACGATACTTCGCCTCAATGAAGAGAACGTCCTCAAGAATAATTCTGAGATTGTTGATATAATACTCTCGTTCCTCGGTCTCCCTTCAGGAGATGTGCTTTTTCAACAGGTCAAAGATACCCGTGAGAAGGTGCTCAGGATATCAAAAAAAATTTATGCATGACGGAAATAAACTAAAATGGCGGTACTGATACTCAAAAACATCCCCACGGAAGGCCCGGGGTCAATAGAGGATTATCTCCTGCAGGCACATACCGCTTACAGTATCGTCGAACTCGGCGCTGGAGAAACTCCTCCGTCGCTCGAAAAATTCACTTCACTGGTAATCCTCGGCGGTCCCATGAGTGTGTATGAGATGGAGAACTATCCCCATCTTCTTACCGGATCGCGTATTATCAGGGAAGCGCTGAACAGGGAAATGAGTATCCTTGGCATATGCCTCGGAGCGCAGATGATCGCTCATTGCCTTGGAGCAGACGTGTATGCCGGGTCAGAAAAAGAAATCGGCTGGCATCATATCGAACTGACAGGGGAAGGCCTGAAAGATCCCCTTATGAGAAAGCTTGCCATCCACCCGCAGGTCGGAGATTTCTGGAGAAAATTCAAGGTATTCCACTGGCATGGTGACACATTCGACCTTCCTCCCGGGGCAATGCTCCTTGCAAGCTCAAAACTGTTCAGGCATCAGGCATTCAGGTTCGGTTCCAGGGCTTATGCGTTCCAGTTCCATATTGAAGTGACCGCTGAGATGATACATGAGTGGTTTCAGGAATCGCCGGAACTGGGCCGAATGACACAGGAAACTGAAAGGATATACAGTGAATATGCCGGAAGGGCAAGAAATTTCTATAAAAATTTTTTCCGTAAAGGGTAAAAACCGCAACAGGAGGGAATAACATGCCGACAGCAAAGATCAAGAAGATTGGTCCGAAACCGAGAGATAAAAAGGATGTCATGGAGCTGGCAAAAAAACATAATGTGAAATTTATCAGGCTCTGGTTTACAGATATCCACGGTCAGCTGAAGAGTTTCGCCGTACCTATAGATGAGCTCGAATTCGCCTTCAATGAAGGAATGGGATTTGACGGTTCGTCTATAAAGGGATTTGCCAGGATCGATGAGAGCGACATGATTGCGAGGCCTGATCCGTCGACATTCGTTATCCTTCCATGGAGGCCGAAGGAAAAAGCTGTCGCAAGGGTTTTCTGTGATATTTATGAACCCGACGGTTCACCATATAAGGGGGATCCAAGATATATCCTGAAGATAAATCTCGAAAAGGCAAAAAAGAAAGGGTTTACCATGTATGTGGGACCGGAACTCGAGTATTTTTATTTCAAAAACGATAAAGGGACAGAGACACTCGATGAAGGCGGGTATTTCGACTATCCCCTTGATGCGGCCGAAGATCTCAGGCGCGACACCATACTCGCCCTCGAGACAATGGGGATTAAAGTCGAGTATTCCCATCACGAGGTTGCGCATTCTCAGCATGAGATTGATCTCAGATATGAAGATGCCCTCACCATGGCCGATATCGTGATCACTCACAGGATCATCGTAAAGGAGATCGCCAAGCAATACAATGTCTATGCCACATTCATGCCAAAACCGATCTACGGACAGAATGGCAGCGGCATGCACACACATCAGTCCCTTTTCAGGGGAAACCAGAATGCGTTTTTTGATCCTAAGGATCAATACTTCCTGTCGGATATCGCAAAGAAATATATTGCCGGACTCCTGATGCATGTAAAAGAAATTACTCTCGTGCTGAACCAGTGGGTGAATTCCTATAAAAGACTCGTTCCCGGCTTTGAGGCGCCTGTCTATATCTGCTGGGCCAGAAGGAACAGATCAACGCTTGTGAGGGTTCCGCTCTATAAACCGGGCAAAGAGAAGGCTACCCGTATCGAACTCCGTTCGCCCGATCCTGCCTGCAATCCCTATCTTGCCTTTTCCTGTATGCTGAACGCGGGTCTTAAAGGTATCGAGAAAGGCTACAAGCTTCCCGAGCCAATGGAAATGGATGTGTACCACCTGACAGAAGAAGAGCGGCGGAAATACAATATCGATACCCTTCCCGGCAGCCTTAACAGGGCTCTTGAGGTCGCGGCAGAGAGCGATCTCCTGAGAGAAGCGCTCGGAGACCATATTTTCGAACAGCTGATCATGAGCAAATCAGTCGAATGGGATGAGTACAGGATCAGGATTCACCCATATGAACTGCAGCGATATCTCCCGATTCTGTAGCGCGTTCCCTGTGCTTTACTGAGAGGAACTCAGACGGGGCAACTCTCGTGAGTCGTGATGGTGCTCTATGTCCGGGTGCGGGAATTTATTCAACACAGAATCCAATTCCTTTTTGTAGCGTTTAAATAAAAATTTCTCTCAGATTCCGTTCTTCAATACATGCAAATGCAGTAATAAAACAACATACTATATCCTGTTTACAAATGCCTGAATGTTTTCTTTCTCGCTGATTTCAACAGATAACTTTTCAGCCGGTTCTCTTTCCATGAATTCACCTATGAGCACAATATGCAGCATTTTATCCTTACCTGTTTCCGAGAGTTTTATATATGCGTTGTATCCTCTGTCTTCAAGCTGCTTTCTGAGCGCCTGTGCCTCGGCCATGTGTCTGAAGCAGCCTGCCTGCACCACGAACTTCTCCTTCGGAGGATTTAATGCGACGAATACCTCAAGACCGGTTTTCTGTTGAATCTCTCCGGACATGTTCTCCGCATGCTTTCTGTCGGTAAATCTCCCGACAAGTACCCGGTGAACGGGTATATTGCCACGGTTTTCTGAAATGCGTATATACGCCGGGTATCCCTTTTCTTCGATCTTTTGTCTGAGTGCCTGTGCATATGCAAATTGCTGGAAGGCTCCTGCCTGTACGACAAAAACGCCTTCAGATAATTTCCGGCATTCCGGAACGTCACCCTTTGCCTGTTCACTTCCTTTCGGTCCACTCAAGACCGTCTCTGTATGTTTATCTTTCTGCGCAATCTGATAGGATGCGCAGGACACGGTGAACAGCAGAAGCAGCACTGAACAGCAATTCAGCAATAAAAGGATTCTGCTTTTTCCTTCATTATGGAAAAAACCGTCATCAGGCATAATTTCATCCTCCTTCAGTGTTTCAGTGTATCGGGTTCTACATGCACCACAATATCCAGCACAGAGGGAAATTCTGTTTTTATCCGTTCTTCTATCACGTCTGCAACTTTGTGGGCTTTTTCCGTTGACATTTTCCCATCGACAGAGACATGGAGGTCAAGATACACGGCATTTGCAGACCCCCTTGTCCTTATGTCATGACATCCCCTTACCCCTTCGATGCTGTTGACCACATACTCAATCGCAGAAGTGTTCATGCAGACGGTGTCCACGAGCACGTCCGATGCTCTCTTAAGTATATCGTATCCGATCTTTGCGATAAAAACTGCGATGATCAGCCCGACAATGCTGTCCACATGGGGATACCCCTTTTTTGTAAAAAACAGGCTTACGATGACGGTAAAGGATACGAGGATATCGCTCTTGGTATGCATGGCGTCTGCTACAAGGAATTCGCTGCCGAGCTGCCTGCCTTTTTTCTTCTCATAGAGCATGACAAAGACATTCATTCCCATGGTAACAAGCATAATCAGGAAACTGGTCTCTGTAACAACCGTCTTATGATCTTCAGAAAATGATGTGTAGACCTTTTGGAGTATCTGGAAACAGGTAACAAAGAGCATGACCGCAATAATAATGGTAAAAAGCGTTTCATATTTCTTGTGCCCGTAGGGATGCTCTTCATCCGGGGGATGAGAGGCAATCCAGATGCCGACGAGACCGATAATATTTGATGTGCCGTCAAAAATGGAGTGAAACCCGTCGGACATCATGGCGATTGAATTGGTGATATATCCGTAAATGACTTTTGCGAAGGCAACTGCCGAGTTGAGGATCAGGGTAAAGATAAGGACTTTCCTTACCTCTGACGAATAGTTCTCTATGTGTAAATGTCTTTCCACCGTGCCCTGAATTCGCTGAACTTTCCCTCTATGATAGATTTTCTCATATCCCTGAAGAAATTCAAATAGAAATACAGGTTGTGGATCGTATTCAGCCTCATGGAAAGTATTTCCCTTGACAGGAAAATATGACGCAGATACCCGAGGGAATAATTCCTGCAGGTCGTGCATCCGCAGTCAGGATCGAGAGGTCCCCTGTCTGCCTTGAACTCTTCCCTCTTGATACTTATCTTTCCCCTGCTGGTAAAGAGCGTCCCGTTCCTTGCGTTTCTGGTGGGCATAACACAGTCGAACATGTCGAACCCGGCCTCTACCGCTTTTATCGCGTCCCCGAGTTCACCAATTCCCATAAGATATCGGGGCTTTTCGGCAGGGAGCAACGGTGCGACAAAGTATATCATCCGGTGCATGTCTTCCTTCGGCTCACCCACACTCAGACCTCCCGCCGCATATCCGTCGAACCCGATATCAACGAGTTCCTCGATGCTCTTCTTCCGCAGATCCTCAAAAAGACTTCCCTGCACGATGCCGAACAGCGCCTGCCCTTCCTTCTGCATTTCCCTGCATCTTTCCGCCCATTTGATCGTCCTGAAGAGTGAGCTCATTGCATATGCATGCGTCGAAGGATAAGGCGTACAGTCGTCGAGCACCATGGCGATATCAGATGCGAGGGAGGACTGTATCTCCATCGCCTCTTTCGGCCCGATGAAGTGCATCGAACCGTCCAGATGGGATTTGAAATGCACGCCGTCCTCTTCTATCTTCCTGAGTGCAGAGAGACTGAATACCTGGAATCCGCCGCTGTCAGTGAGGACCGGCCGTTCCCAGTTCATGAATTCATGCACCCCGCCGAGCATTTCAACAATCTTGTGGCCCGGACGAAGATAGAGATGATAGGTATTGCACAGTATTATCTCCGCGCCGATCTCTTTCAGTTCCTCAGGTGACATCGCCTTTACAGTCCCCACTGTCCCTACAGGCATGAACGCAGGTGTATGGATCGTTCCCCTCTCTGTCTTAAGGATGCCGGCACGCGCATTCCCGTCAGTATGCATCACGGAGAATTTCATTTTATTCTCTTTCCTCAACGTTATGAATGAATCTGAAAGTATACCATGGGGAAGACAGCCTCAGGGAAATCACGGAACAGGCGGTTTGATAGAGTTTTATTCCATCTGCGACATAAAACATTTTCCATGGTTTTGCGGGAGGTAAGGGGAAAAAGGCATTCCGTTACCTCCCGCTCCCGTACATGGAAAATTCAGAATCTCATCCTCACCCTGTAGGAAACCTTCACCTCTTTGTCTTTTGGCACCGGCACGTTGAACTCGGCAGTAAACGCCTCCGTCTTTTCATGCTTGTGTGATGCGCTGAGCATCGTCCAGTCACCGGGGATCGGCTCGACCACCCTTACCGTCACATCTTCCTTCTTGTGGTTTCTGAGTGAAATCTCAAAGCCCGCTTCGTACGTATCTGAGGCAATCTTTTTCCAGTCTGTCTGTTTGCGGCTCCCAACGACATCGAACGCATCCCCGAGTTTCACCCTGACCTTCTCGTCTTTCGGCGTATGGTCTATCGAATCCTCGCCGACAAACTGCAGGCTTTTTTCACTGTCATACTTGTATACACGCACCGTGCCCTTTGGCAGCGGAATACCAAGATTATGCGTTTTCTTGTTTTCAATTTCGATAAATACGCCGACCTTCTGGTGCGATATGACCTCTCCGTACTGGCTGTAATAATAATATGTGGCTCCGCGGTAGAGCAGTTCCTTCCTGACCGGAATGTCGCTGCTGTGAACAAGGCTTATCTGCTTTATCTGATTTTCCTTGACTGTAGCGGGTCTCTCAAGGGTATAGATATGGTATTCGAAAAATTCCTCCTCCTTGAACTGCGGCGCTGCAGGTTTTGCCGCAACTTCAGCCATCCGCAGCATCTTGTCCCGGTATTCATTTTCATCCCTGACCCTGTTCACGTCTCCCGCCACAAGTTTCAGCTTTGCGTTCCTGTATGCGGTTCCGCTTTTGTTGTCGATCGTGACCCAGCCGGAAAGGTCTGCCTTGTCATCTCTTTCATTCAGGGTGACGACGTAATCCGATCGCCAGTTGATGCCGTTTGTGAGATATGATGCCTCAATCCTCTGTGCCGAGGACAGCTGGTTCTCGACAAGCCATACTAGGGTGGGTTTTGAGATAAGGTTCTCGGGAACACCGGGGAAAATGATCCTGCCGGGATGTCCGAATGTAATCTCGTCGCCGATTTTGAAGATCGGTCCCCCGTTATTCGACAGCAGGGTCGCCGTTACAATCTCCTCTCTTTCAGAATAGGGATTTTTGTAATAGAGCTTCACTTCTCTCCCCACATACTTGTCGAGGAGTTTCTGCGGATTGAGAAGGTCATACTCATAGTTCTGTTCGAGAATCTGCAGGCTGCCCGGATCAGCCAGTGATTTGATATGCACGCTCGTCGGGATGATCTGTGAAGCGACATCCATAAACCTCAATTCCCCAGTTCCCCGAAAAAGCGGTATCTCCCGCTGGTCTTTCACCAGACCGAGGTTGACATTATATATGGTTACCGCCACTCCCGTCTGTTCATCCAGTCCTGTCGAATGGGCATCCGAAGTTTCTCCTGACTTCCCGGCACCCGCAACCGCCCCATAGCCAAAGCTGAGCGCGATCAGCAGAACCATCACAAAAAGCGCCTTCTTTCTCGTCATCACAATCCTCCTGTAAAAATGTAGTTACTGTGATATTAGACAGCCCATTTCCTGAAAAAGTTCCCTTTCATGAAAATCAGCATTTCAGTCCGTATGGTATACTTATCTTTCAGTTTAGAATGTATTACAGTACCCTGAATGAAAGGATATTCACAAGATGAGTAATGAGCCGAACAAGGTTATCTATTCCATGATAGGGGTAAGCAAATACTACGACAAGAAGCCAGTTCTGAAAGACATCTACCTCTCATATTTCTATGGTGCAAAGATCGGTGTCCTCGGGCTGAACGGTTCAGGAAAAAGCTCCCTCCTCCGTATTCTCGCCGGAAAAGACAGGGATTTCATCGGCGAGACAGTCCTCTCGCCGGGATATACCGTCGGGCTGCTTGAGCAGGAGCCGGAACTGGACAACAGCAGGACCGTGAAAGAGATCGTGGAAGAGGGGGTTCAGGAGATCGTACAGACCCTCAACGAGTACAACCGCATCAATGAAAAATTTGCGGAACCGATGTCAGATGAGGAAATGAACAGGCTTATTGAACGGCAGGGAAAGGTGCAGGAGAAACTGGATGCCATGGACGCATGGGATCTTGATGCGCGGCTGGATATGGCGATGGACGCGCTGCGCTGTCCCACCGGCGATACCCCGGTCAATATCCTCTCCGGGGGGGAAAGACGCCGCGCGGCCCTCTGCAGGCTTCTCCTCCGGAAACCTGATATCCTTCTTCTGGACGAACCGACAAACCACCTCGATGCCGAGACCGTAGCCTGGCTGGAACACCATCTCCAGCGGTATGCAGGCACTGTCATCGCGGTAACGCACGACCGTTATTTCCTCGATAACGTCGCCGGCTGGATTCTCGAACTCGACAGGGGGCACGGAATACCCTGGAAGGGGAATTATTCCTCATGGCTGGAGCAGAAAAAGATTCGCCTGAGTCAGGAGGAAAAGTCCGAGAGTGAACGACAGAAGACCCTCCAGCGCGAGCTCGAGTGGATACGGATGTCCCCGAAGGGACGACATGCAAAATCAAAGGCCCGCATCAATTCCTACGAGGCGTTGCTAAGTCAGGATATTGAGCAGAAATCCGGAGACCTTGAGATATTTATTCCCCCCGGACCACGGCTTGGTGATGTTGTGATAGAAGCGGAGAACGTGACCAAGGCTTACGGAAACAATATTCTGATGGAGGGTATGACCTTTTCACTGCCACCGGGCGGCATAATTGGCGTAATCGGTCCGAACGGTGCAGGAAAGACCACCCTTTTTCGTATGATCACCCGCAAGGAAAACCCCGTTTCCGGGAATTTCAGATTAGGGGAAACAGTAAAACTTGCCTATGTGGACCAGAGCAGGGATGTCCTTGAACCCGATAAAACCGTCTGGGAGGTCATCTCAGGGGGTGAGGACGTAATCAGGCTGGGGAAGAGAGAAATCAACTCGCGGTCGTATGTTGCGCGTTTCAACTTCTCCGGTGCCGACCAGCAGAAAAAAGTCTCCATGCTGTCCGGAGGAGAGCGGAATCGCGTCCATCTGGCGCGCATGCTGAAGGAGGGAGGTAATGTCCTGCTGCTTGATGAGCCGACGAACGACCTTGACGTGAATACCATGCGGGCGCTTGAAGAGGCGCTGGAGAATTTCGCGGGATGTGTAGTGGTCATCAGCCATGACAGGTGGTTCCTCGACCGTATTGTTACCCATATCCTCGCCTTTGAAGGTGACAGCACTGTGGTCTGGTTTGACGGCAATTATTCAGAATACGAGGCCGACAGGAAGGCGCGCCTCGGTGCTGCCGCAGACCATCCCCATCGCATCAAATACCGTCACCTTACCAGGCAATAAGACTCCGCAGCAGCTTTCGCATACTTCTGAACTTATCCCTGCTGCGTGCTGCTTTCGTATATTGCCGGTCAGACGATCCTGATTATGAATACTGCTGCCCCTGTATCTCCTGCCTGTATTCAGCATTCTGAATCCTCATGCGTATTACGGAGAAAAAATGTTCTCATCCATATTATTCATAAAATTGGTTATAGAAAATTGGTTATAGCGGCTGAGGATAGCGTATTTGCGCGGATTCTTTTGCTGATAGTCAAATGCAATATATAAAAACAAAGAGGCAAAAGTCTCGCAGGGAGGAACGACTGAGAATAAGCAAAAATACTCTGTCCTCAGGATAAGCAGAAAAATGTATGAATAATATGTTCTAAAATAGTATGAATGAGCATCATATTCTGCATTCATTAAGGAGAACCCATGGCAAAGTATACCGCACCTCTTGACGAAGCTACACGCCAGAGGATTCTTGCATTGCCGAAGGGAGTGAAGTTTTCCGCTTTCATGAAAAAGGCAATCTGCATATTTGTGGAAGAGCTCGAGAAAAACCCTGATCTTACTCCGGAAAATTTCGTCATTACGGTTTCTGCAAGAAAAGATCACACAGACAGGAAAAAACCATAGGTCAATGGAGAAAAACAGGATTCTGATCACCTGTGCGAAGGGAATAACACCATACTTAAAGAGTGAGGTCATTCAGCTTGGCTTTCCGGTGCTCTCTGAAACCGTCGCAGGGATAGCGACCGAGGGAACCATGGAAGATACCTATCATCTGAATCTGCGTCTCCGTACCGGACACCGGGTCCTTTTCCTTGTCAGGGAGTTTCCTGCACGCGATGCCGATGCGCTCTATGACTCCCTATCCAAAATTCCATGGGAGGAATACATCGCCGCAGACGGATACCTCTGTGTTACATCCAGCGTAGATAATCCGTTCATCCGGGATACCCGATACGCGAATGTCAAATGCAAAGATGCCATTGTCGACAGGATAAGAAACAAGCGCGGCCAGCGGCCTGATTCGGGTTCTGATCAAAACAGGACTGTGGTAAACCTCTACTGGAAGGACGATGCCTGTTCGGTATATTTTGATACATCCGGTGAACCCCTCTGCAGACGCGGCTACAGAAAAATCCCGATGTCGGCACCCATGCAGGAGACCCTCGCGGCTGCCGTAATTCAGGCGACAGGATGGTCCGGAAAAGGTCAATTCATCAATCCCATGTGCGGCAGCGGAACCCTTGCAATTGAGGCTGCCTTAATCGCCCTCAACAGGGCGCCGGGACTCCTGAGGGATAATTTCGGGTTCATGCACCTCAGGGGGTTCAACAACGCCCTCTGGAATGACATTCGCGCACAGGCAAAAAAAGAGGTTAGAAAAACCACCTCCTTCAGGATTATTGCCACTGACATTAACCGCAGGGCGACTGACTCGGCAAAAAAAAACGCAGAAGTTGCCGGGGTAGGACACGTCATCGAATTCGGCACATGTGCGTATTCCTCGACAGCCGTTCCCGGGGACGGCGGCATAATAATCCTGAATCCCGAATATGGAGAGAGAATGGGGAAACTCAGAGAGCTTGAGTCAGTCTACCGGGGGATTGGGGATTTCTTCAAGCAGAAATGCAGCGGGTACAAAGGATATCTCTTTACGGGAAACCCTGACCTCGCAAAAAAGGTGGGGCTGAGGACTAAGCGCAGACTTTTGTTTTATAACAGCGGGATAGAATGCAGGCTCCTTGAGTATGAACTCTACGAAGGGAGCAGGAAGGGGAAACACAGGAATGTGTGAATTCTGCACAAAACACGGGGACGGAAAGATATGGTACAAGAATGCGGCAAATTATGCTCATGATCTGTTATCGGACCTCAATCGGCGCACATATATCCGGGATTTTCTGTCTTCTGCCTTCAGCGAAGGGTTTAACACTCTCGGAAGGCTTGAAGTCATCTTCAGGAAAAAAGGCCGTCTCCCGCGCGCGGTGAAAGCCGCCATGGTGCAGAAGGCAAAGGAAGAGCATTTCGGACAGGTGCTGCCGATTGAAGAGATCACTGAGCTGGTGAGACATGCAAACACAGTGGTGCGAATGCCCTGTGCATGTCGCTGGAAAACAGACAAACAGGAAGTGCGGTGCTGTTATGCCATCAGTTATGGACCGGAGGCATGGTACAAAGACATCGATATGAGTTACTTCGGCACCGCGGCGGATGAAGGTCTCGAATCAGTCTCCCCTCACATCGCCATCAGGCAGATCGAAAAGCTTGATGAAAAGGGCATGGTGCATACCATATGGACCATGATGACACCGTTCATCGGGGCTATCTGCAACTGCTCCCTGAACGAGTGCCTTGCGATGAGAACTCTTTCCCGGATCGAAGTCGAAACCATGGCAAGGGCTGAACATGTGGCAAAAGTCGATGAGACATTATGCATTGGGTGCGGACTCTGTGACGTGCAGTGCCTCTTCAGGGCTGTCAGCAGCATCACCGCACACGGTACTTCGATCGCCCGCATCGACCCCCAGAAATGCTTCGGCTGCGGACTCTGCAGAAGGGTATGCAGCACGGAGGCCATTTCATTGGTTTTGCGATAGAAAAACTGTCTCTGCCTGTGCACAGCCACGGCAGTTGTCGTATAATATCTGCGTGTGGCGTGTTATTGTTTTGCAAACTGCCGGCTGAACTCAGTCATGGGAAAAAAAGAGCGCAAAAAGATCACAAATGAATTCAGGGAATGTCAAAACCGTCAGTTCCTTGCCATAGGAGTGACATTGCTGCTTCTTGTCTTTCTTGTCCTGGTTTACAAACGCCCGGCATTTTTCGGCGAGTTCTCAAAAAATACCATTTTCCTTCTTCAGAGCCTGCTTATCGCAGGATTTATCAGCTTCAGCGCATACAACTGGAGATGTCCCTCCTGCAAAAAGTATCTTGGCCACAATATCTATAAAACCTTCTGCAGCAAATGCGGAACCAGGTTCCGGTAGGGAGAACGACACGTGGGCAAAAGACCGCGAAAGATCAGAAAACCTCCTCCAAGAATGTCCTCAGAAAACAAAAGCGCTGAGGAAATAGTCAGGGAATTGAAAGAGAGGGGTTCCGACGCCCCCTCATACAGGGAAAACTCCCTGAGAATCCACGGGCTGTTCTGTGTGAAATGCGGGAGGGAATTCGATTTCAAAACCCAACATCTCCTGACTGTGCATCACAAAGACGGCAATCCCCGCAATAATCCTGCGGACGGCTCCAACTGGGAGAATCTCTGCATCTATTGTCATGACGATGAACACAGCAGGGGGATTCTTGGAGATTATCTTAAGGGCAAAGACAGGTAGGATGGTTCACTTCATACCCGTAATTCCACTCAGAATCTTTCATCTATTCGGCAATTGACACACTTTTGCGCGGTTGATATAGTAAACCATAATCCTGTGCAGTGCCTGTACGCTCGC
Source organism: Nitrospirota bacterium (assembly GCA_040754395.1). Lineage (NCBI taxonomy): Bacteria > Pseudomonadati > Nitrospirota > Nitrospirota bacterium. The sequence continues at coordinate 24,212 of JBFMCL010000022.1, forward strand.
GCATGCAGGGAAGGAGAAATCCGTGAGAGAAGAGAAGGACAAACACATTGAACACCTTGTCAGCGCCCTCGTTCTTTTCATTATCATAATAGGGTGTTTCTTTGTCCTCCGGCCCTTCATATCAGCTCTTCTGTGGGCTATTATCCTCTCCTTCTCGACATGGCCTGTATACAAATGGTGGGAACAGCTGTTCAAAGGAAGAAAGACGCTTGCAGCGTCGTTCATGACAATACTGCTTATCGGTGCATTTGTTCTTCCTATTGTCGTGATCAGTGTGAGCTTTGCTGATGAAGCTGCAGCACTTGTCGAAAAAATACGCGAGATTTCCGCAAAAGGACCCCCTAAGCTTCCGGCATGGATCAGTAACATTCCCCTCATAGGGGCTGAGATCCAGAGATACTGGCTGGAATGGACTCTTGACCATGATAAGCTGGCTGACTTTCTGACGCCTTATATAAAACCGCTCAGGGGACAGATTCTCGCAAAGGGTGCGTTGATGGGACAGGCAATTTTCCAGGTATTACTGAGCATTACCGTATGCTTCTTCTTTTATCGTGACGGAGAGGAGACAGCACAAAGCCTGGCTAATTTTCTGAGAAAAATCGCGGGTTCGCGTGCAGACAGGCTTATAAAGGTAGCCGCTGATACCACAAAGGGGGTCGTATACGGCATACTGGGAACCGCCGCTGTTCAGGGTACAGCCGCAGGAATCGGTTTTGTTATCGCAGGGGTTCCCGGAGCGCTCCTTCTGGGATTCATTACGTTCTTTCTTGCACTCATTCCCATGGGGCCGCCATTCCTTTGGGTACCTGTGACCATATGGCTCTTTTATTATAAAAGCGCGGTATCTGGGATATTCATGGCACTATGGGGCACGTTTGTGATCAGCGGCATCGACAATGTGGTCAAACCCCTGCTAATCAGCCGTGGAGTAAATCTGCCGTTTATCCTTATCCTTCTTGGGGTGCTTGGGGGCGTTATCGCCTTTGGGTTTATCGGGATCTTTCTTGGCCCTGCGCTTCTCGCACTCGGTTATTCACTTATCTCGGAATGGACATCAGGGAAAGATTCCGCTGAACCTGATACGGACTGAAAAGTGCCGGTACACCGCAGATGCCTCATAAAGGCAGCTTCTGAATAATGATGGCTTTCAGCGACAGAAATACAATTATCCCTCACAACAAACCGGGAGTTCCTCCGCTCTCATCCGAAGAACGGGAGAAAATTCTTGCACACGCGCTCAGGAGAATGATTATGATCGGGGGAAAGGTATTCGGGATCGAAGACGATGCCGAGCCGGAGGTGCGTGTGGATTGTGCCGCCAGAACTCCGTCATGCAAGGCAAACTGCTGCACCTATGTGTTTGCCCTTACCCTGGAAGAGGTAAAAAAAGGCATTTACCGGTACAATACGGAAAATCCCTTCTATATGGCGAGGGATGCAGATGGATACTGCCCTTACCTTGACCGCGCTGCGTTCACATGCAGTATTTACGAGGGAAGACCGATAAGATGCAGAAAATTTGCCTGTCCTTTCTGATTCCCCGTCTCTTTCTCCTCACCGATCTTGATCATTCTCCTGCGTGCAGGGGTTCCATCACGGTTTTTTCGACGAGTGCACATATCTCGGAAGAAGTCTTCTCCCGGTAATCGTTAAAAGTGACGGGATTATGGACGATCACCTTCACAGATATCCCCTTCCTGGAACATACCCTGACCGCATGCTCCCTGAGAGTCTGCGGTGTATGCCAGGCAATTTCTGCGTCATCCTGATAATGGAGCGTTACCGGGACTAACGTGAGTTCGGGATTGAGCTGGATCACCTTGAAGATACCCCTGCTGAAAGGCAAACGTTCGGTGATACGACCGGTGGTCCCCTGCGGAAATACGGCAAGAATGCGTGAGGAGCATGTGTGTGCAATCATCTTGAGTACCCTTATCCTTTCTCTGGAAGATTCCCTGTCCAGAAAAATCACACCCATCAGCCATGCGATCTGGCCGATGATCGGATACAGTTTCAGTTCGGCCTTACTCACGAATACCGTTCCGAATAAGGCGGAGAGCACAAAAATATCCAGGAAGCTGGTATGGTTGGAGATTATGAGAATGCCCTTCCCCACTTTGTGTATGCGACTGTGTTTTTCCACGTGGTCAATCTTCACACGAAAAATGACAAGGCACATTTTTGAATAGAACTGGACAAGTCTTGGTCCGACAGTCGTTCGCCAGCGGTAAAAGAGCAGCAGCAGGAAAAAATAGAATGGTGACAGCAGTAAGGTAACCGCACAAAAAGCACCTGTTTTCAGACAACACCTTATGCAACTTATTGGGGTCAGCCCTTGAAGATTGACATTATCGCGATTGATTCTTTTTCCCATTCCTTCTGTAATCTTCTGTCTTCCTCAAGCCGTTTCACTGTTCTCTTATACTGATGGGTCACGCCCGATGGGCTCATTCCCCCTAGCATCTCCGCGATCTCTCTGTTGAACGCAGAAGCCTCTTTCTTTGACAGGTATATGAACATCAGCTTGGCGTGGCGTTCTTCCGGTATGCTTATATTGGCAAGTTCCCTTACCTTGTAATATCCGCATATGGCATCCCGTATCTCTTCAAGGTCTGTCCCGGTCTTATATCTCCTCTTTGCCGTTATCTCTTCTGACCGCTTATTGTTGTTCTGTATCCCCTTTATGACCTTCTTGATGAACCCCTTACTCCCCAAGATTGCCTGCCCGGTGATATCTTCTTTCGGATATCCTGAGGGCTGCTCTCCCCCGGCCTCGACAAATCCCCTATATTGCTTCCAGGCTGCTTTTCTGTCCTTGCCATATTCTACAAAAAACCAGTCCGTATTCAACCACTCAGGGGGCTTTTGCTTCCCTATATAGTATCCATAGCTGCTCCACGTGTATCCCTCAGGCTTTTCTTCAAGCCCTGCCCTTACAGGATTCAGATGGATGTATCTGCTCAGTTCAAGCAGATATCCCTCTTTCTCCACACACAATGATTTATATCTGCCTGCAAAAATATGCCCTATCCATCCCTTTTGCCGTCTGAGAAAACTCCCGTAGGCTGACCCTATGTAGTGCATTGCCTTTGTGAGTGCTCCATATGGCGTTGTCAGAAGCAGATGGTAATGGTTTCCCATGATGCAGTAGGCATAGAGGTCTATCCTGTATTTCTTGACTGCGTTTTGCAGTGTTTCGAGGAAGTATTCCTTGTCCTGATCCTCTGCAAAGATATGTTCACCCCTGTTGCCCCGCGATATGATGTGATATGCCGCGCCTTCATACTCTATCCTCAGGGGTCTTGCCATGAGGTCAATTATATGAACCCATGGCTATATTTGTCAATCTTCAAGGGCTGACCCCAGAGGTTTTATTTTAGCGCCGAGCTCGGTATCCGGGAGAAAAAGGTGCATATCCATGTTCATCCCAGAGCCTGTTGCGGTCTTCCTGACCACAGTTGAGAATCCCTTTCCTGCAGAGAACATGCCGCCATTCATATTTGACGAATATTTTTTCTGCAGGCGTCAGTTCAGGTTCAAACGCAACCCTCACAGTCGGTGAATATCTGCGGTCGCCGAATCCTGTTCCCGCAGAATCTTCCTGATATTTTCCTGCGCGTGCTGATGATTCCCCTGATGACGGTGCAGGTGCCTTTTCCCTTAATGTGCGATCATGAAAGATCATCGGCCTCTCCTTTTCCCGGAATACCGCAACGGTAATGACCCCCATGGCAGATGTATCGCCAAATGTCCTGACGGAATAGGAATCCTGAATATCCGTGAAATAGAACTTATGAACGGTATCCTGATCTGTCCTCCATCCTTCGAGCTTTACCTCTTCATAAGGGCCCACAATATACATTGCTTCGTTATTCCCGAGGTATGACTTTTTTCCCGATATGATGTTCCGTCCGTCCACGGCAACAACAATCCCGATCCTTTCCGCAATTGTGTTCCTGATGAGAATACTGTAGTGCTCTCCTTTCCTTGCCTCAAGATACTTCTTGATAATGTGTGTTGTTCCTGAATAATACTTCTTGAATGGAACTGTCGTAAACAACTCCCCCTTATCGGGGACAATCTCAACCTCCACCTGCGCACCTCTGTGATGTGCGCACGCCGGTACTGCAAAAAGTACAACCACAGCCATAACAAGAAAAACCTTCACGCCGCGCATCCCTTTTCTCCTTTCCTTATCTTTTTAAGTAATTAGACAAGGGGATTGCGTGATTTGTTCCGGGAAACGCCCTTTTTCTTTTCCCGGCACTCTTTGCATATCTTTTCCACTGCCCTTGCTTAGCGTGTATCCGGTGTTCCTGCCTGTTTGCTGCCATACTTGGCAGCGACTATACCTTCAGCCTGCTGTTTTTGTATAAAATAGTAAGTGAAAAACCCCCTGCGAAGGTATAATGTATAATGCCGTCAGGCATGCAGGGAAAGCTATGGTACACCAGACAAGATATCCAACGCCGGGTATGACAGCCGGATTTGGAGATTAACGCATGGAAAAAAGAAAAAAAATAGCCCCTCAGTCTTCAGGGAAGAAATCTGAGACCGTCCGGACTGCGCTGAACGTGAAAGCGATCAGGCAATCGATGATTGATAATCTCTACTTTCATCTTGCAAAAGTCCCGAATAACGCAACCAGAAATGACTGGTACATATCACTCGCGTATACAGTCCGGGACAGGATGATCCAGCAATGGACAAGTACTCTTCAGAATTTCACTGATGATATTACGGTCGTTGCATATCTGTCTTCTGAATTTCTGACGGGACCGCAGCTCGGGAATCACCTGGTGAATCTCGGGATTCGCGATGCAGTGTCGCAGGCAGTCAAGGGTCTGGGTCTCGATCTCGACGACCTTATTGAACAGGAGGCGGAACCCGGTCTCGGCAGCAGTGGACTTGGCAGGCTCGCGGCCTGCTACCTGGATTCCCTTGCAACCTCCGGAATTCCTGCGATAGGATACGGGATTCGCTATGAATTCGGCCCCTTTGCACAGGATATCCGGGATGGATGGCAGACCGAAAGCACCGACAAGTGGCTTCATTATGGCAATCCATGGCAGATCCCGCGTCCCGAGATCACCTATTCCGTAAATCTGGGCGGCCGCACCGAGTCATATTATGATGAGCAGGACTGTTTCCGTGTGCGCTGGATTCCCAATTTCTCGATCAAAGGTACTGCGTATGATACTCCGGTATCCGGATACAAAGCCGCTCCGGTAAACCTGTTGCGTCTCTGGAAAGCAGAGGCAGCAGAATCTTTTGATCTTGAAACCTTTAATACCGGGGATTATTTCGGCGCACTCAATGAAAAGATCGCCACGGAATCAATCAGTAAGATCCTTTACCCGGATGACGAACCGTACGCCGGGAAACAGCTGCGTCTGGCCCAGGACTATTTCTTTGTGTCGTGCGCACTGAAAGACATGATACGCCTGCATCTCCTCAGATGGAAAAATATCAGCAGCTTCTCGAACTCCTTCTCGGTGCACCTTAATGATACCCACCCTGCAATTGCCGTGGTGGAACTGATGAGACTGCTTGTCGACGAACATCTGGTGAACTGGGACAAGGCCTGGTACATTACACAAAACACCTTCTCCTATTCAAATCACACTATGCTCCCCGAAGCACTCCAGAAATGGGCTCTCCCCCTGTTCGGAGGCATTCTCCCGAGACACCTTGAAATCATCTATGAGATCAACCGGCGTTTTCTTGACGAAATATGGCTGCAGTATCCCTCTCAGGACGATAAGGTCAACCGCCTCTCTGTGGTAGATGAGAGCGATCAGAGGTATGTACGGATGGCACAGCTTGCATGCCTTGGAAGCCATGCAGTCAGTGCAGTTTCAGAAAACCATTCAGATCAGCTCAGAAAAACCGTATTCCCTGACTTGTATGAACTGTATCCCGAAAGGTTTCACAAGATAACAAACGGGGTATCACCAAGGAGATGGATGGTACTCAGCAATCCGAAACTTGCCGATCTTCTCTCGGATACCATAGGCGACAAATGGATCACTCAGTTTGAAGACATAACACAGCTCGAATCCTTTGCCGATGATCCGGAGTTCATGAAAAAATGGCAGAAGGTGAAGCGCACAAACAAACAGAATCTCGCAGGGATCATCAGCAAACGGACCGGGATATCGGTCGATCCCGACTCGCTTTTTGACATCCAGTTGAAGCGCATTCACGAATACAACCGGCCACACCTCAATGTGCTGCATATTATTACCCTCTACAACAGAATCAGAAAGAATCCTCAGGCGGATATCATGCCACGAACTTTCATCTTTGGAGGCAAGACGTCTCCGGGCTATTTCATCGCGAAGCTCATCATAAAGCTGATCAATGCAGTTGCGGAAACAGTAAACAGCGATCCTGATGTATCCGGCCGTCTTAAGGTGGTATTTTTCCCTGACTTTAATGTGAAAAACGGCCAGAAGATCTATCCGGCGGCTGACCTTTCTGAACAGATCACCATCGCCGGGAAGGAGGCAACCGGAACGGGAAACATGAAGTTTTCCATGAATGGTGCACTGACTATCGGGACTTCAGGAGGAACAAATACCGAAATCCTTGAAGATGTGGGTGCTGATAACTTTTTCCTTTTCGGGCTGACTGCCGACGAAATCTGCCGCCTGAAGTCAGAGGGGTATAATCCAACAGGACACTATGAGGGCAATCAGGAGCTAAAAGACGCGATACATCTGATCAGTTCCGGGTTCTTTTCAAAAAAGGACGCAAACCTCTTTAAACCCCTGGTTGATTCCCTGCTGTGCCGGGATGAACATATGGTTTTTGCCGATTATCAGTCTTACATAGAATGTCAGGGACGGGTCGGTGCAATGTTCAGAGACAGGGAACAGTGGACAAAGAGGTCAATTCTGACTGTTGCGAGGATGGGGAATTTCTCATCCGATCGTTCCATACGCGAATACAATGAAACAATATGGCATGCTTCTCCGCTGAAAACCGATCGCGAGAGTGCATAAAAGGAGTGCGCTATGAATACCAAAGGATTGTCGGAAGCAATCAAGTCTTCTTCCCTTCTCAGCCAGGTTGTTGGCGCTGAAAAGCTCTTCCTCTCCGGCCGCCGGAAACGGGGAGAAGACCTTGAGAGTGCGGTAAGGTTTTTTCTTGAGTTCCTGCATGGCTTCGAGAGTTTTGATTTTGACAGCCCATGCGTTACCGTGTTCGGGTCAGCACGGTTTCCTGAAAGGCACCGGTATTATGAGCTGGCGCGGGAACTCGGCCGCGCGCTTGCCAACGCAGGGTATGCGGTCATGACCGGCGGCGGCCCCGGCATCATGGAGGCTGCAAACCGTGGCGCAAAGGAAGGAGGAGGGTTAAGCCTCGGCTGCAATATCACGCTCCCCTTTGAACAGAAACCCAATCCGTATCTTGATAAATTCATAGAATTTGAGCACTTTTTTGTCAGAAAGGTCATGCTTGTGAAATACTCCACAGCCTTTGTCGTAATGCCGGGGGGGTTCGGCACTCTCGATGAGGCGTTTGAAGTGATTACCCTCGCACAGACAGGCAAACTCGAGCGTTTCCCGGTTATCGGGATGGTAAAGGACTTCTGGGACCACCTCCGCCGCTTCATGCATGACACAATGCTGGCCGAGGGCACCATAAGCACTGATGATATGGATCTGATACACGGGGCAAATACGGTTGAAGATGCAATCCGTATCATTAAGGGCCTTTCCCGCGGGAACTTCTGATATTTCAACAGACCTCAGGATACGACAGAAGAAGACAGTGTAACCAGCACCTCACGAATCGTTTCCTGTATGCCTGACGTTCACGACAATCTTGCATTAATCCGCCTCTGCTGATATCCTACAGATACGTATTTTTTCAATCATCTCATATGCCTTACATACGGATTTTGTCCGGGGAAAACCAATATCTGGAGGAAATCATCATGAACGCTGTTGAAATGGCAATAAAAATGGAACAGGAAGCAGTTGATTTTTATAAAAAATGCGCGGAAAAAACGCACAACTCCGTGGGCAAAAAGATGTTTCTGAGCATTGCTGAAGACGAGAGTTACCACATTGCCTGCGCAAATAAGGTAATCGAGGGCAAGGAATTTCATCCTGCCGAAGTTACCCCTCTGAAGGACATGAAGGCAATCTTCGAACAGAACAAGGATTCCATGCTGCAACGGGTAGCTTCAACTGCCGATGAACTGGAGGCCCTGAATATCGCGATGAAAATGGAGAAAGAGACGATAGACTTCTACAAAAACGCAGCTGCCCGGGCCACGAATCCTGCTGAGAAGGCTTTTTTTGAATGCCTCATTAAGGATGAAGAAGAGCATTTTGCGATCTTCCAGAACACACATTCTTTTTTGTCTGATACCGGTAACTGGTTCATGTGGGAAGAACACAGTATCGTGGAAGGATAACCCATGATGTATCCCGAAAATTTCCGGCTTCGTTATCCGGAAGGTCGTCTTCTGCTGAACTGATTATGTTTTTTTGAAGGAATACGGGCATACCATTGCAGGATACTACTGAACTTCATGGAACAATAGAGAAACCTTTTCGTATTTGGGGGATGCTGTGCCATCTGACTGCACTGCTGGGTGTGATCGGGATACCACTGGGTAATATCGCCGGACCTCTGATCGTTTGGCTCCTGAAAAAGGATTCCCATCCATTTGTGCACGAGCAGGGGAGAGAATCCCTGAATTTTCAGCTGTCGATGACACTGTATGCGCTGGTAGCTGCACTCTTAATCTATCTCAGAATAGGATTCTTTCTCCTTCTGCTTATCGCCGGGATAAATTTTATTCTCGTGGTCATCGCATCGGTAAGAGCATTCAGCGGAGAAACTTTCATTTATCCCCTGAAGATGAAAATAATCAGGAAATAGTATGTACCATGTTTTTGTATACCACAGCCAGAGTCATTGCCTTACGAATACCGTTGACTCATCACCCTTAATGAAGGATGGAAGGCAAAGTGCACAACATGCATACTGTTTCGCGCATGTGAACATGTCGTATTGATTTTTGCACGGAAATGGTGATATTCTTTTCACGCATTTTCGCGCAGGATGAGAGGGTATCGTATGCGGAAAAAGAAAGACATAACTCCTGAATTCATACTTCAGAAGTTTCATAAACGTCTCAAAAAGAAGACCGACGAAGTGGAGTATCTTGTCTGCATGAACAGGCAGTTCGAAAAATGGCTTGAAAACGAACTCGTCTTGTCAATGAGCGATGTTGCACTTCCTGTTGCTTATAACAGTCAGTATAATGAATTCCGGTATCAGCATGAAGACGGCACATGGGAACAGATCAGCGATATTACCGCTAGGCGTTCCGTACAGGAACCGCCCGGTGTGATGAGGCCGGATATCTGTATTGCGGAAAGGCCTTTCATATCGCACTATGCAGATAAGAAAACGTGGATTATCCGAAGCGAAGAAGACCGGGTCCAATGTGAGAGGGAATACAGCAGGACAGGATTTCACTACGTTGAACTGAACCAGTTGAAATGGACAGGAGTGAATGACACTGAGATTGTATCAATTGTTATGTCTGGTGACATGAAAAAATATTCTGCTCATGACCTGAGAAGTCGCAAATCAGTCTGCAGACCCGCAAGCATCATTTCCTTATGTTTTGTCCCGTTCTGGAATACCGCGAAACCTCTCAAAAAATGCTCTATCCTGGCATCAAAAAAGGCGGTAAAAAGAATCCGGACACAGATAACCGCAGAATGCGATCAGCACTTCGGGATGGAGGGCCGATTCGTCAGCAAATCGATCACGAGAGAACTCTGTCTTTTGATGCTGTATTACAGCCTTTAACTGATCCTGTGCACACACACCTCATGCACATAACCGGGCGCAGTGCCTTTACAGTTATACGTATTGCCCGGCAATAATATCCCGTCCGTCCCGCAAGTCTTCCCGGTTTTTGGTAAATATGCAGATGGCATATGACGGATAATCCCTCTGTCAGCCGCGGAGTTATTCTATCTTTATCCTGTAGTCTGAAAAATCAGGTATGGAAAGAATTTTTTCCATGAGTCCTGTCCTCACAAACTTTCCATATGCCAGAGAATCGTCATACAGCCGAAGGCGATTCCGGACCCTGTCCATCTCGAATTTACCTCCTCCCGAGATTGCCCAGTGGTGGTCAATGATATCGAATATTTTATCCCTGCTGTTATAGACACCGGGTATCTTTCGGTCAATGCAGAACCTCTCGACAATATCGGCATGGTAACGGGTAAATTCCCTGGGGGAGAAAATAAGATACTCGACCGGACCGTTCTGCATTTGCACAAACTTTCCTGCATAGTGTTCAGGAACTTCTGTTTTTGCGATGTCCGGATAATATGTTGCGGCAAAGTTGATATAAATTATCTGCATGGCATGAAAATATTCGCGATTCTGAAAATCCTATTAGCCTGCCCCTTTCCGGCAGGAACCCTGATTACGATTCCCGCTCTCCGGAATTCTTCTCTGCATGCGTTTCCCCGTCATCTTCAGCATGATATGTCTTAAAAGAGAATTCCCTCATTATCTGGGTTCGCCTTTTTTTGTCATGTGAAAGTTCTCTGTTGGCAAGAAGACCAATACAGATAATGAGAACAAGAATAATAAGCAGGTATTCCATAATATTTGCCTCCCGTCCTGTACCGTGCCCCTGTACAGAGACAAATCAGGCAGAGACTCGCTGAAGAAAACCTTTCACAATTTTCATGAAAATCCCGGGCTCATCCAGATAACAGGCATGACCTGCACCTTCTATGATGCGCACCTCGGCATTCTTCACATGTTCCCGGATGAGTTCTGCGTGCGACGGCGGAGATATGGTGTCCTGATCTCCCCAGATGCCAAGCAAAGGTGTCGTGATCCTTCCGAGCTGCCCGGCGAGAGCATTCATGCCTGCCGGTCCGATCACTATAGCTGCCTGCGCGCTGTGACCGCCGATCAGATACCGCAATGTAACCTCCCCGCTTATGGATGCGCCGATGAGAGATGGTGTATGGATAACAAGTGTCTTCAGCAGATCATGCACAAATTCTGCATAGTGTTCCCTGTTTTCTGTGTCCAGCTTGTCTGAACGGCTCTTTATTCCGTATGGCATGTCAAAAGAATACACACAATAGTCTCGTGCCAATGCATTGAACAGCCCTGTTTCAACCCATGTATCAGCAGAAAAGCTGTACCCGTGGAAAAGCACAACGGGTGCTCCCGTCCCTTTTTGCAGATAACGGATCTTCAAATCTTTTACAGATACTGAATGTTCCATGGCAATCCTGTTTTTATTTTACATTATAAAAAAAGAAATAATGTAACCGCAGGGAAAATATCTCCCATAAGGTACAGCACATTGTACCGAAAGGTTGTAAAATATATCCATGGATAAGAAAATACTGAAAAAGAACCCCTGCCCTGACTGCACCTTCTGCCAGCACTGCTCCATTCCCCGCTGCAACCTCTGCCAATCTCCGACTTCCAGTAAATGCCGGAGAGAAAAAAAGCCGAAAATCCATGTGCCGCTTTTTCTTAAATATTGACCTTGGACGTGTACGGCCGCATAGCGTGTGTACAGGAACTTCATATATTGTCTTTTGCGCGCATCGCTGGAAGAACCCGGAAGGCTCCGCACAATACTGAGCTGAAGATGCAGGAACAATGAAAAAACGTCTCGTACTTGCCGGCGGAGGACACGCACATCTGACAACTCTTCTGAAGCTCAAGGATTACGTGCGGAAAGGTCATCGGGTAACCCTTATAAGTCCCTCGGAATATCATTATTACTCAGGCATGGGTCCGGGGATGCTGTCCGGCATCTACAAACCTCATGAACTCCGTTTTCATATCAGAAAAACCGCTGAAGACCGTGGTGCAGATTTCCTCTGTGATCTGGTAGTCAGCATTGATCCTTACAGGCGCATTCTCCATCTGAAGTCAGGGATGAACATTCCATACGATATTGTATCCTTTAACACGGGCAGTTCGATCAATCAGGATTTCATTGATATCGGAGGGGACAGCATTTTCCCCGTAAAGCCTATAGAGAATCTTCTGGCAGCAAGAGAACGTATTCTGGGTGAATTCCCCGATATGCCCGGCAACATTCTTGTTGCAGGCGGAGGTCCTGCCGGTGTCGAGATTTCGGCCAATGTCTGGAGACTGCTCCGTGACAATAATCTGCAGGCTGAGATATATCTGATCAGCGCCGGAACCCTTATGGAAAATTTTCCCAGAAGAGTCCGGAACCTTGTCGTCAACTCTTTTCGGAAACGAAGAATCATAATCCTTGAGCAGAATGCGGTACAATCTCTGAAAAACGGCAATGCCATGCTCAGCGATGGCAGCACCATGCCATTTGCAGTCGCCTTTCTTGCTTCCGGTGTAAGACCATCGAATATCTTCAGGAAATCCGGACTGGAAACAGGTGAAGACGGCGGTCTGCTTGTCAATTCCAGTCTTCAGAGCATCACATATCCTGAAATATTCGGCGGCGGAGACTGTATCAGCTTCCGGGAACAGCCGCTGCCAAAGATAGGAGTGCATGCAGTAAGGCAAAATACAATTCTCTACCATAATCTCCTCGCTGCCCTTGAAGGTAGACGCCTCTTGTCTTACAGCCCGCAGACCCAATATCTGCTTATTTTCAACATGGGGGACGGAAAGGCTATTTTCTGGAGAAACCGGCTGGTGTTTCATGGGAGACTGCCGTTTCTGCTGAAAAATCATATTGACAGAAAATTCATGCGGCAGTTTCAGGTATCCGGGGAACTTAACGAACCCTATCACTGTGAAAGGAAGGATAAATGAGCATAGTTGACTATTTCAAGCCTGTCGATTCAATGACTGCCGATGAGGTACGGGACTTTCTCCGTGAGAAGAATCCCGGGGAGTATAATCTCGTTGACGTACGTCAGCCCTCGGAATATGAAAAAGGACACCTCCCCGGCGCCGTTCTGATCCCTCTGGGGGAGTTGAGGGAGCGCGCCGGTGAACTTAACAGCAGGAAACCCACAATACTCTATTGAACTGCAGGAGTACGCAGCCGTGCTGCAGCTGCGTCACTGAAAGATCTTGCGTTCGAAAAGGTATTCAACATGGCTGGCGGTATACGTGCATGGAATGGACTTGTTGCAGAGGGTGAACCTGAAGCAGGGATTGTATACTTTCCTGAATCATCAGAACCCCGTGAACTCATTGCATTCGCATGGCTTCTTGAGGAGGGTTCGAGGAAATTTTATTCTGCTCTGCCTTCAATCTTCCCTGATGAAAAGGACATCAGGATATTCCATGATCTTTCTACAGCCGAAGAGCACCACAAAGAATCTCTTCTTTCACTTTACAAGACCGTATCTGGCCAGGAGCCGGATGTACACTTTCCGCATTCTGTTCTCGGAGAAAAAATACATGACGATATTATGGAAGGGGGAGTGCACGTTCAGGAGGCACTCCGCTGGGTGACCGGAAAAAACCTCCACCGGGTCCTTGAAATCTCCATGTCCCTCGAAACAAACGCGTACGACCTCTATCTGAAAATGCATCAGCGCATGGGTGAAGACAGGGCCAGAAAAGTATTTCTGATGCTCGCAAAAGAAGAAAAACAGCATCTTGCGAGGCTTGCAGCACTGCTGGAGAAAATGACATAATATGTTTTTGGAGCAATATGGTACGCTATGAAGGGTTCCGGGAATATCCCGCCGAGTTCTGCTGAAGCACCCTTTATCGCTTCCCGGCTTCTATCAGTGCCTGTACAGGTTTCAATCCATAAGGGCTTCCCTGTTCGATGGCGGTCAGCACAGTCCCCCCGCCGGTAAAGAAGTAATAATTTGCATTGTCCATAACCGACAGGTAGAGCCCCGGACAAAGGTCCTTGAACTCCTGAAGCGTATCGCCACCGCCGTACATCTTCATGGCGGTATTATTTTTATCAATTGTGTGATCAAGCGCCTGAGATCCTGCAGTAAAATGCGGTGTGAACCCCATAACCGCATTTACGAAAATTGTTTTGGCGCCGGCAATGGCGTCGGATACCGCGTGGTCCTCAAAGGAAGAAGGATCGATATCGAGGACATACCCGTAGGATTTTCCCGGCACAAAATCCTTCACAGATATCGTCCGGTACTGTCCTTCCTTTCTCCCCTCGAGGATATCTGACTCTACGATATGGGGGAGTTCAATGATCTTTTTCTGCTCCATGTCCCTCTCTACCAGTTCTTTTGCCAGCCTGATATCCTCATCATGCACCCCCTGCAGCCGGATATCATATTTTGCACAGAGATAGGTGTTGTAAATAACACCGCCGAGAATCAGACGGTCAACTTTTTCATAAATTGCGTAGAGCGGTCTTATCTTTGTATCATATTTCGCACCCGCAACAACAGCGAGAAACGGCCTCTCCGGGTTCAGAACCCTGTCCAGATTCATTATTTCCTGCTGCATCAGAAACCCGGCACAGGAAGGAAGATAACGGGTGATATTATAGGTCGAAGCGTGGGGTTGCCATGACCCGAAGGCGTCGTTGACATAGATGTCTGCAAGCCCTGCAAGCTGCAGTGCAAAGCTGTCGCCCGGCTCCGTCTTCGACTCTTCGCCGTAAAACCACCTGCTGTTCGGAAGATAGATAGCGCCGATCTTTCTATCCCTCAGTTCCCTGATGGCAAGATTCACAGAGGTATCAATGCCGGTGATACCTTTTTCAGTGTCAGCAGGAAAACGGGGAATATGAATCTTTGTATGAAGCTTCTGCTCAAGGTATTGCACTATGGGTTCCACTGATTCCTCATGTCTGCAGAGTATGTGTCCGGTTTTCTTGTCCCGCGGTCTGCCAACATGGGTCATCATGATCGGCCTCCCTCCCCTCTCAACAATATGAAACAGGGTCCCTATTGTCCTGTCGATCCGGAAAGGGTCGCGTATTTCCCCTTTCTTGACCACATTATGGTCGAATCGGACAAGGACGACCTTGCCGTTCAGGTCTGCATTCTGTATCAACGGAAGCCCGTGTTCTTTGAGGGTATTTTTCAATCTTCACCTCCTGTGTTATCTGCTGAAAAACCTTGTCCGGATCCCCTGACAATATTGTATCAGAATCCGGATAACAATCCATAAGAAATGAAAGGTCTGGAAGGGATGCAGTGTCAGATGCTGCGAGAATCTCTATGAGTGGCACCTGGCCTGCAATTCCGCGGTTAAATGGAGCATATCGTTTCTCGTCACTGCCCGAAAAGCACTTTCTCTGAGCCTTTTTGCAACCATCCCCCGGGTGTACCACGCAAACAGTTTTCTGAACTGCACAACACCCAGCGATTCCCCATAGAACCCAATAAGATGGGAGAGATGGTCATTCATGGTCCCAACTATCTCATCCATTCCGGGCCTTCCGGGCACCTTCCCGAAAGTGAGATAGTGTGCTGTCTCACGGAATATCCAGGGATTGCCAAGCGCGCCCCGTGCAATTGCGACACCATCACACCCTGTCTCATCGAACAGGTTTTTTATGAGAACCGGGGTCAGTGCATCACCGCTTGCGATTACGGGCACATGCAGCGATTTCTTCACTTTTCTGATGATGTGGTAATCGACAGTTCCGCTGTATCCCTGCATTCTGGTTCTTCCGTGAATACATACTCCCTTTACCCCTGCATCCTGTGCCCGGATCGCCAGTTCCACTGCATTGACTGATGAATCGTCCCATCCTGACCGCAGCTTGACAGTAACAGGCACACAGGCGTTCCTGACAATTACCCCGATCAGCCTTTGCAGTCGCTCCGGTTCTTTGAGGAGACCCGCCCCTTCCCTTCTTGATACCACTTTGGTAACCGGGCATGCCGCATTGAAATCTATGGTATCAAAGGCATATCCTGACAGGATATCGAGAGATCGTCTGATGATCTCGGGATCGCCCCCGAGAATCTGAACCCCCAATGGCCTGTCATCTCGTGTCACAGAAAGCTTTTTCAGTGTAACACGGTTGTGTCTGGCAAGCGAGTGGGCGCTGATCATTTCCGTATATGCGAGTCCGCATCCGAAAGGTCTTGTGACCTTGCGAAATGGCAGATCGCTTATCCCTGCCATCGGAGCAAGGACAAGCCGGGAATGTATCTGTAACTGTCCGATCGAGAGCATACTTGATTTTATCATTCCAACAATCTGCAGCAGTTTCCGTCATAATGCCGGCAATGTATCATGACCGACAGAGTAAGCAGAAAGTGTCACCTGAATACAGAACGAGATGTGTATCATATTCATTCGGATGAATATTGCTGCGGATATGCCGAAATCTTTCGTATACCTGCAGCCCGCCCCGGTCAGGAATAGTCTCAACGATTCCGTTAGTACCATCAGGCTCATGCCGTACATATAAATGACCCGGATCAAAAAAAAAGCCCCTCATCGTTTTGGGGCTGTTCTGCCAATACCCGAAAGGTTTTCTCTCTTCAACCAGGACGGCTTAACGTATATACCCGGCAAATGTCTTCTATTCCCGATTCATCCTTCCGGAACATACGAGTTCCCAGAAGGGAACTCATTGTATCATTTATTTCTTCTTGCCGCCTTTGCCGCAATTACATTTCTTGCACATGTTCATAACCTCCTCTTGTTTTCCTTCTATTTTACAGACACACTGGAATGATTTCAATAGCAATTTCCTGAAATTATACCTGCCTGTTCATGCGACCAATAAAAGTTTTCCTCAGGGAGCCTTGCGCCGGAAAGGACATATGGTGCAATCAACCGCTGTGAAAGTTCCTTGAATGGTTTCAGGAAAGGGGGTAATCCGTCATGCGCTCTCTATCCTGTTCCCGCCTTTTGCCTTTGCTTCATACATAGCAAGGTCAGCAGCATGGATGAATTTGACTGCAGTGTCTATGGCAGGGTCAGGGATAGAGGAAATACCGATACTGACAGTTATTTGCCCTGGGAACACCGAAAACCTACTGCCTGCAATTGCGGACAGTATTCTTGATGCAGGGGGGAAGGCGTTCTCTTTGTTTGTATTGGGAAGCAGTACGATAAACTCTTCACCTCCCCATCGTGCGGGGGTATCTATCTTGCGAACGTTGTTTCTGATGATGTCCGCAACCTCCTTCAGACACACATCACCGGTATGATGACCATATTCATCATTGATACTCTTGAAATCATCAATATCCACCATGAGGCAGGATGCGGGGTAGCCATATCGTAATACCCTGCTGAATTCCTTCTCGATTATATTATCGAAATGTCTTCTGTTATAGAGTTCCGTAAGTGGATCGATTGTCGCGAGCACCTCCACCCTCGACAGAACTTCCACCAGCTGCTGGTTCATTTTTTTCAATTCCTCATGCAGCGCCTTGGTTCTCAAATTTGCATATATCCTTGCAATGAGTTCATTTTCACTGAATGGCTTCGAAAGATAGTCGTCTGCGCCTGAATCGAGCCCTGTCACCTTTTCTTCTGTAGATCCTTTTATGGTAAGCGCGATAATGGGGATAGCTCTTGTATTCTCCACATGCTTGAGGAAACGGCAGACCTCATTTCCGTCAAGGTCAGGCAGGATAAAATCCAGGAGAATTACGTCAACAGGTTCAGTCTTTGCTATTTTGATAGCGGCTTTGCCGCCGGACGCCAATATGACATCGAATCCCTTGGATTCCAGCGTATTCCTGGTAATTTCCGCCTGAAGCGGATCGTCTTCTACAAGAAGGATTTTTGCCATTTTCGTTCTCAGCAGGTCCTGAGCTGCTTCATATATGTGCTGAATACCTGATATTGCTATGGCAATTATACCACAGCCCAAGAAAAAGACAATATCTAACCTGCTTTTTCACAGCCATGACGGAAACGCGTTCATTTCATCTCATGACTTCCCGGAAATTTCTATTCGCATTTCAATGGAGCCTTCGCATTTCTCCGGAACAGGCCGTTGTTCGTTAATCTGCCCGTACAGTTTAGTCTTTTCAATGAATTCATGCAAATTTACACAGTCTATCTCTGCATAGATCATATCACGACCGGCGGCAGTCTGTCTTCCCAGTATCTTTCCGCGGAATTGTCTGACAGCATTCATGATCTCTTCTCCTGCTCTGCCGGTGTCTTCCGCATAAACAGTCAAAAGGACAGAAGCATTCTCCTGTTCCGGGAGGGCTTTCATTTGCAGAGATGACGACTCCCCTCGTTTCGGCAGGCCCTCTCCTGCACTCCCCCCAGAGGGTTCCTGACCTTCGCGGTATTCTGCGACCCCGGATGCGCTGTCTGCTTCTGCACTATGCTCTGTATACAAATCTCCTGCCCGGGGTTCCGGCTTCCCGGTATCTGCTTCATCCCGTACCGTTTCTACCGGGGCACCTGCTCTGTATTGATGCGGTAAAGGCGGTGAAAATCGCCCCTGTTCCTTCGCGACAGTATCAACCGTAATATGCTTTTGAATGCTCTCCTTGTCTTTTTGTGTCGCTCGTTCATGAGGCTGAATTTTCAGCGTATCTGCTACCTCTGCCGGAGGTACCGGTGCAAACTGCGTTTCCGGCTGCATTGTTTTGAAAATATATACAGAAGTTATTGCGATGATGACAACTGCCGCTGCCTCAATCGGCACTTTGATATGCAGCGGATAAAATATCGTTTTCCAGAATCCTTTTTTTGGCTTTGCCTCGGCTTTTACCCTGCCCATAATCTGTTGTGTCAGCCAGTCAGGCGGTTCGATATCTTCAAGGTTATTGACAAGCTGAATCGTCTTTCTCATGCTGGCAAGCGATTCATTGCAAATCCTGCATGATTTGAGGTGATTGTCAATACGCAGTTTTTCCTCGTACGGAATATCTCCCTCGATATACAGGGATAACTGTTCCTGAACAGAATGGCAATCCATTCTATACGTCTCCCAAAACCTTTTTCAGGCAGTCCCTGAGAGCAGCCCGTGCCCGGGAAAGTCCTGATTTCACCGTGCCTTCCGGTATTGTAAGCATATCACTTATCTCACGATAGGAAAAGCCCTGAACGTCCCTCAGGATTATCAGTTCCCTGTAATCGCCATCCATGGATTGAATGCATCCCTGCACCTTCTGCTGGACTTCCCTTTTTTCGAGTGTATCAAGCACTGAAGGATTATCAGAGGCAATATCTCTATTGCAAGTGCCCTGAACTGAAGGCAAAGGGTCGTTCAGAGAATAGGCTTCTCTGGTCCTTCCGGAGGCAATCTGTTTCAGACGGTTTCTGGACAGATTGAGGACAATCGTACAGAGCCATGTGGAAAAACCCGCTCTTTCCTGAAAACCTTTTATATTCCTGTAGACAGCGACAAATGCGTCCTGCACGATCTCACTTGCATCCTCGTTGTTACCGGTCATCCTGAATGCAATATTGAACATTCTCTTCTGATATTTTGCCACCAGTGCCTCAAATGCATCCACATCACCTTTTCTGCATAAAGCTACCAGTTCAAGATCTTCGTCTGAGGGGTCAGGTTTTTCTTTCATAGCATTAGACAGTTTTCTGAAACAAATTGTTCCCTGTGAACAACATTATCAGACCTGCGTGCTGGCCAGTACTTGTATATACAGCAGCCCGAAGCATGTGGCAGGAGTTATATGCGGATTTTGTATTCTTTGATCTTTGCCCGTAAGGTGTTCCTGTTAATGCCGAGCGTCTTTGCGGTCCTGAGCTGGTTGCCCCCTGTCTCCCTGAGGACAATCGCAATCAGTGACTGTTCAACTTCGGAAAGCACGGTATCGAAGAGGTTACAGTTGTCGAGCTTCGTCATTTCTTTCAGATAACGCCTCAGCTTCTCCTCAAGAAACTCCTTTATCGAACATGAACCTATATCCTCAATCATAAGGTCTTTCCTTCTGATAACCGCGCCGGTTGATAGGATTGCTGCCCTTTTCATGGTATTCTCGAGCTCTCGCATATTGCACGGCCAGTCGTATTTCAAAAGATAGTCTCTTGCATCTTTCGAAAGGTCTTTCGGTCCTGTCTCGAATTTCTCAACCGCCTGCTTCAGGAAATAGTGTGCAAGAGGGAGAATGTCCTCCCTTAGTTCTCTCAGAGGAGGTATCTTGACCTGCGCGGTATTGAAACATTCATAAAAATCCTTGTGCATCTGTCCTTTTTTTACGACATCCCTTATATCCCTGCTTGTTGCACCGATTATTCTCACATCAGACCCCGTCGTACTTCCGCTGCCCGGGTCTTTGTCCTTCATGAATCTGAGAAATTTCTCCTGCAGATTCATACCCATTTCTGCTATCTCCTCGATGAAAAGCGTGCCTCCGTCTGCCTCTTTGACCTTCCCGTGTTTTTTCACCCTGGCATTTGGAAAAGAATCTTTTTCATATCCGAACATCTCTGCTTCGATGAGTTCGGAAGGGGTAGAAGACAGATTTATCGCAACAAAAGGACCTGCCTTGCGCGGGCTGCTGTAATGAATAGCTTTTGCGGCAAGCTCCTTGTATGTACCGCTCTCGCCGGATATCAGTACAGCGATATCTTTTGATGCTATTTTTTTAATTTCCTTGAAGATTTTCAGGATCTTGGTGCTTTTTCCCAATATCTGGGGAGGCCGGACTAAGATATCTCTGTCAACAGGGAACTCCATCTTCATCTTTCCGCTTAACTATTTGATTAACAAGGGGAATTTAATATTTAAACCGCACAAAACAACAGCACAACCTCTTATTAGGAACTGTGTGTAAATTTACCATAATAAATCAAATTTTGCAAGAAGTTACATTGACATGAGTTTTGTGAAATTGTTAAAATTTATTCTCGATTTTGTACCAGGGAGGGGGGGGTATATGGATGCCCTACGTGAGGGTTCGGGAGAGCGATTCCTTTGAAAATGCGCTGAAAAGATTCAAAAAACAGTGTGAAAAAGAAGGAATACTCTCCGAAATAAAAAAGAGAGAGCATTACGAAAAGCCAAGCGTCAAAAGGAAAAAAAAGGCCCTTGCTGCGCGTAAAAAAGCCCTCAAGAAATTCAGACTGGCGGTCAGGTAATGCCCCTCCAGAAAAAAATTGACGATGATTTGAAGGCTGCAATGAAATCATCGGACAGTCTGAAAGTCTCTGTATTGAGAATGGCGAAAGCCGCGCTCAAAAACAGGCAGATCGACAAAGGCGGACCATTATCGGAAGAGGACTTTTTTTCTGTTATCTCCACCCTCTCTAAGCAGAGGAAAGAGTCGATTGAACAGTTTTCGAAAGGGGGGAGAGAAGACCTTGCAGAAAAAGAAAGGCAGGAACTGAGTATTCTGCAGTCATATCTTCCGAGGCAACTGTCGGCAGAAGAGATTGACAGGATTATTCTTGATGCAATACAGGAGTCTTCGGCGAAGGGCCTGAAAGACATCGGAAAGGTTATGCGAATCGTCATGCCCAGGGTACAGGGCACTGCCGATGGCAAGGTCGTCCATCAGCGTGTGAAAGATCTTCTGGAAACAGCATGAAACTGGGAGACTTTTTCTGGAAAGCGATACAGGCAGGCATAAACAATGATCCCCGCGGCAAACAAACAGTCCTCAATGAATTGAAGCAAAGAAAGAAAGAATTCGGGAAACTGAAGCAGGCAGAAAAAGAAGCTTTCGATATAGACTCGCTGAGAAATCCCTATTCAGATTCGAAGATTCTTCACGGTGCAGACGACAGAAAAATCAGGAGCATTCTCGTCGGGGTAGACATTGATGTCGGTGAAATTCTTCTTGCAGACAATTTGAAGTCGAAGGGCCGTGAGATAGACATCCTGCTCTCACATCATCCATCCGGAAAAGCTCTGGCCGACCTTTATGCCGTTATGCAAATGCAGTCAGACATATTAAATGTCTTCGGTGTCCCGATAAATGTTGCCGAGAGCCTGATGGAGGGAAGAATCAAAGAAATAGAAAGAAAACTCATGCCGGCAAATCACACCAGGGCTGTTGATGCTGCGAGGCTTCTGGATATACCCTTTGTCTGCCTTCACACCCCGGCAGACAACATGGTTGCCGTTTATCTGCAAAGGCTTTTCGGCAGGAAAAAACCCCGCCTTCTCTCAGATGTGCTTGACATCCTGAAAAGCATTCCCGAATATCAAAAAGCAGGTAACGATGGAGTTGCACCGAAAATCGTGCTCGGTTCAGAAAAAAGAAAGGCTGGAAAAATCTTTGTCGATATGACCGGAGGAACAGAGGGAGCAAAGGACATCTTTCAAAGCCTCACAAACAGCGGGATAAATACCGTTGTCGGAATGCATATCAGCGAAGAGCACCGCAAGGAAGCAGAAAAGAGTCATCTTAACGTCATTGTTGCAGGTCACATATCGAGCGACAACCTCGGTCTGAACCTCCTGCTCGATGAAGTCTCTCGTGATAATTCATTAGATATCCTCGAGTGTTCCGGGTTCAGGAGAATCAGGAGGCCGGGACCATCTCTTTCACAGGCTTCATGAAACCCGAAAATCTTCTCGAAGAGATAAAATCCCGAACAGATATTGTCGATTTTATCTCTGATTATGTTCCCTTGAAAAAGGCCGGCCAGAACTACAAGGGTCTCTGTCCGTTTCATTCAGAAAAAACTCCCTCCTTCATGGTCAGCCAGTCAAAACAGATATTCCACTGCTTCGGGTGCGGGATCGGCGGTGACGTCGTCACTTTCCTGATGAAACAGGAGAATCTCTCTTTCAGTGAAGCCATACGGTATCTCGCAAAAAAAACCGGTATCAGAATAGCTGTCTCTAAACGCGAAAGCGAGCGGTCCGTAAAACGTGAACAGATACTCAGGGTCAATGAAGAGGCGATGAATTTTTATAAAAAGACCCTGCATGATTCAAAGACAGCCATGGACTACCTGAAAAACAGGGGGATCAGTAATGAATCGATAAAATCGTTTGCCCTGGGATATGCAGGCGGAAACCGTGACGACCTTTACGCCCACCTGAAAAAAAACGGATATTCGGATCTTCAGCTCACAGGAGCCGGAATCGCAGTTGCTGAGGGGAAAGGGTACAGGGACTGGTTCAGAAACAGGATCATTTTCCCGATCATGAACATGAAAAACGATGTCATCGCTTTTGGCGGGAGGGTCATGGACAGTTCCCTGCCGAAATATATCAATACGCCCGAGACGGATGTATTCAAAAAAAGCGATGCCCTCTTCGCAATCAACCTCTCGAGGGATGAGATAAGGAAAAAAGATTATGCAATAATCGTAGAGGGATATCTTGATACGATTGTATGCCACCAGCACGGTTTCAGAAATACCGTTGCACCGCTGGGCACGGCGCTGACCTCCCGGCATCTGCAGAAACTCAAGGTTCTGTCCCGGAGGGCCGTGCTCGTCTTTGACAGTGATCAGGCCGGCATAGCCGCAGCCCGCAGGTCCCTTCTCGTCCTCTGTGAGAACGATTTCAGGGCAAAGGTGCTGCTACTTCCCGAGAATGAAGACCCTGACAGCTTTCTGCGGGAAAACGGGAGCCAACCTTTCAAAAAGATGCTTTCTGAGGCAGCCTCCATGGTCGTTTTCCTGATGAATACATCGAAAGATAAAAGGAGCGATACGGTCCGGGAAGCGCTCAGAATAATTTCTGCGGTAAAGGACCTTATTCTGGCAGATGAGATGCTGTCGGAACTTTCGGACTGTGCAGGTATTCATGAAACCGTCCTCAGAGAAGAACTTGAAAAGATCAGAAAACGCCCCGGTATCAAGGCTGCAGAAAAGGAAAGCCCGGGTCACACGGTTTCCCACAGGGAAGAATACATTCTCCTGAGTACCGTTATCGCCTTCCCTGAAAAAGCTGAATATATTCTTTCGAAACTCGATACAGAGACGCTCAAGGAAGAATCAGTGCGGGCTGTTTTCGGCAAGATAAGATCTCTTGCAGAGAATCTCACTGTTGATCGTCTTCTCGCAACAGCCGATGAAACTGAAAGATCACTGATTACCGAACTGTCACTGAATCCGGGGTTTGATCAGGAGCATGTTGACAGAAATATTGACGACTGTCTCCAAACAATTCAGCAACGGAGACTGGAGGCAAAGAGAAGATCTGCGGAGAAATCAGGTGACGTCGCACTCCTTGATTCATTATTAAAGGAAAAACAAAAATTTCTTAAGAGGGCACATCCATGAAACACGATTTTGATTATTTCGAGTACCTCGGCAATTACGATGAAGAGCGGGAAGACATGTATTTAGACACTGATTCTGCGGAGAAGACCATTGATGAGGAAGAGGAAGGCAAGCAGCCTGATTTTATTGAGGGCGAAAAGGACCCCGTACGCATATACCTGAAGGAAATGAGCAGCGTGCCTCTGCTTACGAGGGAGGGAGAAGTTGAGATTGCAAAAAAGATCGAGGAGGGAAGAGAGATTATCTACAGGGTCATTTTTTCCCTTCCCTTCTCACTGAAAAAGATCATAGAACTCGGAGAAATCATAAAGAAGGAAGAGGTCCCGCTGGGAGACATCGTGCAGATCGGCGAAGAAGATACGGATCAGGACCTCCAGATGGAGCGAAAAAGATTCTTTGATATCACAACAGAAATAGACGACCTGAACAAAAAACGGAAAGGATATCTCAGGAAACTGAAGGATACCTCAGACCGGACACCTTTACGAAAATCTTCAAAGAAAGCATCTCTTCACACATCGTCAAGGAATGCGAAATCCGTCATCAGAATGCTGGAAGAAAACAGGCACAGGATTCTGGAAAAAGTCCGCGATCTGAAATTGAAAGACGACGTCATTCTGGCTTTTTCAGCTGAACTGAAAAAATCTGTCAACGAAATAGAGACGCTGCAGAAGAAGATCTCGTTCCTGAACAAGAAGGCAAAATACTCGCAGCACTCGCTCGAAAAAGACCGACAGTTGCTCAAAAATAAGATCCAGAAAAAAGAAATCCTCTTCGGCATGAAATCTGTTGAGATGAAAAAAGCCCTTAAGGTTCTTATGCAGGGTGAGTTGGAAGTATCAGAAGCCAGACGGGCTTTGATAGAAGCAAATCTGAGGCTGGTCATCAGTATCGCAAAACGCTACCTTGGGAGAGGGCTGAGCTTCTCCGATCTCATTCAGGAAGGGAACAGCGGTCTCATGCGGGCAGTCGACAAGTTCGAATACAAACGCGGATATAAATTCAGCACATATGCAACATGGTGGATAAGGCAGGCGATCACAAGGGCACTTGCGGATCAGTCGAGAACAATCAGGATCCCTGTACATATGGTCGAAACCATCAATAAGATCACGAAAGTATCAAGAGAGCTTGTACAGGATCTCGGCCGGGAGCCGACATCCCGTGAAATAGCAGATAAACTGAAACTTCCTGTCGAAAAGGTTGACGGTATACTGAGGATATCAAAAGAGCCGATTTCTCTCGAAACACCCGTCGGAGAGGAAGACAGCCATCTGATGGACTTCATAGAGGATAAGGCAATGCTCTCGCCTCTTGATTTTGCCATCAAGGACGATATGAAAAACAAGATAAACAAGATATTATGCTCCCTGCCACCCAAAGAGGAGAAGATCATCAGGAAGAGATTCGGCATCGGTGTGGATGTGCCTCTCACGCTTGAGGAAGTGGGCAATGAGTTTGAAGTGACACGCGAAAGAATACGACAGATAGAAGTAAAAGCAATAAGAAAGCTGAAACACCCTTCAAGAAGCAAATGGCTGAGAGAATTTATCGAAAAACCTTGACCTACAATTTACTCAAGGTATATAATATAAAGTTATAAGTTGTCAGGGGGAAAAAGCCGGCGCCTGTATATAATGTGCGGTTTTCTCTGAGGGCCCATAGCTCAGTTGGTAGAGCTACCGGCTCATAACCGGTTGGTCCCAGGTTCGAGTCCTGGTGGGCCCACCATACTATCTCGGACAGAAGACCGGGAGTTTAACGATCCACAATGAATGAACAACTGGAACGACTGATCATACTTCAGGATATTGATTCGAAAATCATCGCAATAACCCGCCTCTTAGAGGAGTTTCCCTCAAAACTGGCGGAAACTGAATTACCTCTTAGTGCTTCCAAGACCTCTCTCGGCGCGGTCATGAACAAACTCGTTTCCCTTGAAAAGAAGAAACGTGACAGAGAGCAGTCGCTTGACGACGTAGGCGAAAAGATCAAAAAAATGAAGACCCGAACGACAGAGATAAAGACAAATAAGGAATACCAGGCGCTTCTCAAGGAAATCGAGGCAGTTGAACATGAGCGGTCCTCTGCAGAGGATGACCTTCTTGTTATCATGGAGGAAATAGAGAACATCTCAAAACTATCAAAGACAGAAGAAGTGAAATACAATGCAGACAAACAAAGGATCGAAGCACTCAAGAAGAAGTTGGAAGAAGAGAAATCTGTAATCGAAGATGAACTGTCATCAGTGAAGCACTCAAGAAAATCCGTCGCGGGCAGCATTGAAAGCGAATTATACGATCTTTATATCAACCTTCTCAATGCATGCGGCGGAACTGCGGTCACAGCGGCGAAAGGAGAAATCTGTTTGGGATGCAATATGAATATCCCCCCCCAGCTTTTTGTCGAAATAAAGAAGAATGAGGAAATCATTCACTGTCCCCAGTGCCGCAGAATACTTTTCTTCAGGAACAATGAATAGCCTCCTCTTTTTTCTCTGCCACGGCAATCTTTCCATCACTACTCCGATATTTTATCCAGAAATACCTCTTAAAAATATCATTTGAAATTTTTAGTCTTTATTATATAATAATAAAATAAAATTATAAGTCAGAGCAGGTTATGCAGTCGCCCTGCCCGTCTGCATCGGAGAATCTGCATTACCGCAAAAGACAGGAAGCATATCACGCTTTCATCTTTTGCATATGCATCTTTCCGTAATGCTTGAAACGGTCAGGGAGGAAAGTCCGAGCTCAGCAGGGCAAGGCGGTCGCTAGCAGCGACTGGGGGAAACCCTAAGGAAAGTGCCACAGAAAGGGAAACCGCCCCGACGTGAGTCCGGGCAAGGGTGAAAAGGTGAGGCAAGAGCTCACCAGTTGGGATGGCGACATCCCAAGCTTGGAAAACCCCGCCTTGAGCAAGGTTGAATAGGTTCCGCCTTGAGAGGTGCCCCTTCGAATCCCCGAAACCCGGGGAGGCGGAACGGGTAGAAACCGCATGAGTCCGGTAGCAATACCGGGCCTCAGATGAATGACTGCAGCAACAGAACTCGGCTTACGGCCTGCTCTGACTTATTTGATTCTCAGTACAGGACTCTGACGTCATATGCAAAGTTTGTCTTTGGAGGGTACATATGGAAGATCACAAAATGAGAGTCTTCTGCACGGTGGCCGAAACAAAAAGTTTTTCAAAAACATCTGAAATTATTCATCTCACTCAACCCGCTGTCAGCCTTCAGATTCAGGCCCTGGAGGAAAAATACGAAACCAAGCTGTTCGACAGATCGTCAAGCACCGTTACGCTTACCCCTGCAGGTGAAATCCTTTATAAGTATGCAAAAGATATTCTTGGACTTTATGCATCAGCGGAAAAAGCTATCGGAAAACAGACCGGCCTCGTGAAGGGGAGCCTGACAGTCGGTGCAGGTTCAAATATCGGGAATTACATCATGCCAAGTGTTATTACGGACTTCAGGAACACTCATCCCAAGATCAAGATATATCTCCTGGTCGGAAATACAAAAAGGGTCATTGAACTGCTGAATTCAGGAAATATCGATATCGGGCTCGTGGAGGGAGATGTCTCCCGTCAAAGAATGACTGTCAAGAAGCTTCTCTCGGATGAGCTTCTCGTTATCGTTTCTCCCGAACATCACTGGGCAAAGAAAAAGGAAGTCTCCATATCAGATATTGCGAAGGAGCCCTTCATATTCAGAGAACCCGGCTCAGGAACCAGACAGATGATAGAAAAGTTTCTTGCAAGACATGGAATTACGATTCACGACATGAAAGTCTCCATTATCCTCGGCAGCACAGAAGCCATAAAAGACGCTGTTGAAAACGGTCTTGGGATCTCGATCATTTCGCGGTGGGCAGCCCGCAAAGAATACAAATATGGTACTCTTCGCCTTCTCAGCATTAAGGAAGAAAAAATGGTGCGAGATTTCTCCCTGATCATCAACAAAAACTCGGTGTCATCCAACTCCCTTGAAGAATTTCTCTCATTCCTTAAATCCTATCCTTATGACAAGCTGCTGCTATAGCTTCAAAACCGCAGATTAGTCTCTTCTGAATACCCTGTAGTCAATATCCCTGAATATGCAGTTTCTGGCTTCCACCTCTTTCAGCCATTGATACGGGATATTCTCGGAAACAAGCGCCTGATACAGACGGCTGAATCCTGCGATATGTTCTGCAAACCTTTTGCCGGCATACGCCGAGGCAGTATTGTTTTGCATGATAAAGGTCCAGTCACTGTGCTGTGCCAGCAGCACCTCTCTTGCTGCCTGATTAAGTGCTCTGAGCGGAATCCCTTCAGATTCTGTAAACTTTTCTGCAAGACGGGTCATTCTTTCCGCTGCCTTGTGGAGGTGGCGGTATATGTAATCATTTGCACTGTTCAGCCAGACTTCATTAAACCCCCGGTTTCCCCAGCTTGACATGGAAGGCTCGCATTCCTGCATTCCGTTCCGGATGCCGCGGAGGTCAAGGAAATCCGAAGGACTGACCGTACCAAAATTCCTTCGTCTTTTGCCTATCCCCCCGAGCAGAAAGTACAGCCATTCAGGCCCCTCATTCCACCAGTGACCAAAGAGCTCCGCATCATACATTGCAGTGACCACCGGCCTGATCTTCATGGTATCTGAAAGACACCCTATCTGGTACTCCCGTTTCATTATGAAGTTATCCGCATGCTCACGGGCTTTAACCATGGCGTGATCCAGAATATAGGGTTCTTTGAGATCTGTTTTTCCGGTTATGCGGTAATATTTGATTCCCGTAAATGTTCTTGTGCCAAAAGGGCGGAGAAAAGACTCGA
Source organism: Nitrospirota bacterium (assembly GCA_040754395.1). Lineage (NCBI taxonomy): Bacteria > Pseudomonadati > Nitrospirota > Nitrospirota bacterium. The sequence continues at coordinate 53,135 of JBFMCL010000022.1, forward strand.
TATGTTCCAGATCGAGATCAAAGCCCGCATCCCGGTAAAAGTCCCTGTAATGCGCATCGCCCGGATATCCCTGTACAGATGACCAGACCTGTTGTGATGTTTCCGGATCTCTGCCGAATATTGCCAGGCCCGAAGCACACGCAACAGGAGCATACACGCCATGACTCGGTACGGGTTGCCCGTGCATCACGCCGTGCGTATCGAGAAAAAAATACCTTATCCCCTCATCCCTGAGAAATGTATCAATTCCGGGGAAATAGCCGCATTCGGGCAGCCAGAAACCCAAGGGTTGCCTCCCGAAAATTTTCCTGTAGTACCGCGTGCCTATCTTTATCTGCGCTTTCACTGCGCCGGGATACTGTGCCAGATTGGGAAGGAACGCATGTGTCGCCGCAGATGGTATGATCTCAATAACTCCTTCATTCTGCAACGCGCCAAAAGCCGATACAATATCCCGGTTATACACATCTTCAAACAAATTGCTGATGCGCCGAAACCGTTCGTGATACATTCTGGCGACCGGACCGAAATGTACGTCATTCCTGGTTCTCCGGACTTCTTGCTCAGACAATACAACGAGATTCTCGATGTGTCTTTTGTATCTTTCGTTCAGTAGGCTATCCCTCAGCATTTCTGCCAAAGTCGGACTGAGGGAAAGGGTTACTTTGAAGCCAATCCCATCATTTACAAGCCTTGAAAAAGTATCAAGAAGCGGGATATATGTTTCTGTTATTGCCTCATAGAGCCAGTTTTCCTCGAGAAAATATTCGTGCTCAGGATGCCTGACATAGGGCAAATGCGCATGAAGAACCAAACAGAGATAACCCTTATATGCCTTCATTTGACGGTATTCAACGCAACCTTTTCATTCAGGGATTTTTCTGAAAAGATACACTGCAAGTATTCCGGACAACACGGGGATGCTCCAGGTGGCAAGTACCGGTGGAATTACCCGTGCATATCCCATCGAGAGCGTCAATGTATAAAGAAGCCAGTAGACAAAGCTTATGGCTATGCCAAAACCTGCTGCCATAAGACCTCCTCCCACACCGCTCAGCACTGAAAGTGACATCCCGAGGAGCATCATGAAAAAAATTGCTAGGGGATAGGATATCTTGGAGTTCATATCCACAGAAAGCTTCACATCCCTGATACCGGCGGCTTCCAGTTTTTTTGTATACCGGTAGAGCTCTTCCAGCCCCATCTCCTCAGGGCTTTTAATCCATTTGCCAAAAAATTCCGGGGACTCGAGGTGCGGATATATCATCTGAGGGGTCTTTGTTATCCTTCCTTCTGCAAAATCATAGGTAACAACATCATTCAGCGTCCAGACCCCCTTTTCCGGGACCCATACCGCTTCTCCTGCCTCTGTCCGGCCCCTGAGGGATCCGTTTCCGGTCGTAAAGATACTTACTCCTTTGGCAATTCCTTTTTCCGGCTCATACAGTCCAATCCTCACAAGTCTCCCCCCGGTATCCCTGAGCCACAGCGTGCCTTCCTTAAAAGATACCTTATCGTCTTTTTTCATATATGTCATTCTGAACTCAAGCGACCGTTCCGAAAAATACGGGATAATGACCTCTCCTATCAGAAAACCGCACAGGCTCATCAGTAACCCGATGACAATGAACGGGGTAAAAAGTATCTTCAGCCTCCCTCCGGTTGCTTTCACTGCCACCAGCTCTTTATTGCGGGAAGCCTGGCTGAATATGAACAGACTGCAAATAAGCATTGACATGGGAAGAAGATAGTACAGAAATTTAGGCAGGTTCAGAATGGCATATTCAGCAATTCTGATAACGGAAAGGTTGCCTTCTGCAAAATTATCAATCTTGTTGACAAGATCAAGAAGGCTGAAAACCATAGCAATGCCAAAGGCAACTACTCCCAGCATTCCAAGAAATTCCCTGATATAGTAACGAGTGATAATATTCATCTCTGACTTGCTCTTCTGAATATCAGGAAAGCAATCACCCCGAGCACCACGGTCGAAAGCCATGAACCCAAATAATGGTGCAACTTCCCCGCTCTCACAAGATTTTCTCCGTATACAAGCAGCATATAGTATGAGGTAAATACCCCGAGCCCCAGCGCAAGACCGCCGAGTCTTCCTGATTTCCCGGCCATCATCGCCAGCGGCGGTCCGAAAAAAACAAGGATGATGCATAAAAGAGGAAGGGAGAACCTGCGGTGAAATTCGAGATAGATAAATGAAGCGTAATGACTGTCAGTCTGCCTTATCCTCTCCAGCAGTCCCAAGGGAGTGAGTTCTGCCTGTTTTCTTCCCGGAGCATCCGATTTGAGACTCAACATCATGTTATATCTCTTGAAAAACATTTCCGTTGTCGTATCTCCCCGTACTGCGTTCATATACCCATTACTGAGAAGAAAGTTGATAGTGAAATCCTCCTGCACATTTATTGTAGCCTCTTCTGCCATCACCACCACCGGTTCATTCTGATTCCTGCTGTCGTAAATGAAGATTTCGCGCACCGTGTTGTCAGAAGGCTTCTCCTTCACATAAATCAGAACGTCTTTAAATGCGGTATTGAACCTGCCTTCTTCGATCGCAAGCGGAGTGCGCACCTTAATGATATTGGTGATCTTATTCCTTAGTTGCATGCTGCTCAGAGGTCCAAGATAGAAACTGACAGCAACATTCAGCGCAAAACATGCCAACCCGAGCAAAAAAACCGGGATACACAATGACCAGAATCTCATACCGCTTATTCTCATGATGACAAGTTCATTGTCCATATTGAGCCTTCCGTAGACAAATAACGTAGAGAGCAGGAGAGACATCGGTATGGTGAGCAGGAAAAGCTGAGGCTGGAGATACAGGATAATTGCGAGCATGTCCATGACCGAAGTGCCGACACCGGAGAGAAACCTGCTCAGCCTGAGCACCTTCTCCATCATAAGAATGAAATTCAGAGAAGCAAGGCTGAGTATGAAGGCAAGGACTAATTCCTTTCCTATTGAACGGTGTATGATCTTCATGTATCGAATTCAGTATTTTAGCATAAGAATGTTCCCGCAATTCACCAATATCCTGGTTATTTCATGGTATCATTACAGAATACCAGGGATATCAGGAAAGATTTCCATGCGCAGAAGACTGAAAAAAATGTCGGCAAAGGTTGGCCTTCCGCCCGGAACCCTTGTACATGTCGGGGAAGAAAAAACCGGAAAAGTCGGGGTTTCAATCATTGAATACAGTGATGAAAGAACCGGTATTCGCGAACGGGATAGTCTTGACGATTTTCATCCGTCAGAGAACAAGTCGCTCATTACCTGGATAAACGTTGATGGAGTGCACAGTACAGATATAATCGAAAAGATCGGAAACCTTTTCAACCTGCATCCCCTGACTCTTGAAGATATCGCGCATACCGGCCAGACACCCAAAATAGAAGATTATGACGATTATCTTTTCATTGTCCTGAAGATGCTGCATTACAATGAGATGTTGGAGCAAATAGACACCGAGCAGGTGAGCCTGTGTCTTGGCTCTAATTTCCTCATCTCATTTCAGGAGGAAAAAACCGGGAATATCTTCGCCCCTGTCATCGACAGAATAAAAAACGGGAAAGGCCGCATACGGAAGATGGGAGCCGATTACCTCGCATACACCCTGATTGACACTATTGTCGACAGATATTTTCTTATCCTCGAAAAAATCGGCGAAAAAATAGAAGTGCTCGAAGAAAATATCGTTAATCATCCTACACAGGAAGTGCTTCATGCACTGAATACCCTGAAGAGGGAGATGATATTCCTCCGAAGATCCGTCTGGCCACTCAGGGAGGTGCTGAGCATCATGGGACGTGGCGAGTCATCATTCATCAGCGAGTCACTGCTCGTTTACCTCAGGGATGTATATGACCATACCATAAGGATTATCGAGACTATCGAGGCGTACCGTGACATTCTCTCAGGAATACTGGATATCTACCTGTCAAGCATCAGTAACAGGATCAATGAGGTAATGAAGGTTCTGACCATTATCGCAACGATCTTTATGCCGCTTACCTTTATCGCAGGGATTTACGGAATGAACTTCAAATATATGCCTGAACTGGAATGGGCATGGGGATATCCCGCGATTCTTGCTTTTATGGCAGCCATGGGCATCTGCATGCTTATTTACTTCCGCATAAGGAAATGGATTTAAACGCCTTTACGGTATCCTGTTGTACAACATTTGTATGCAGAAGTCCTGTTGCCTCGAAGAGAAATCAGCATGAAACAATATTATTTTTTGATTCTTCGTATCATTAGTGTCCGGTAAATATTTATAAATATCGGTCTGTTCTTTATACTTGTTGGAAAATAGTGGTGACCAAACCCTATACCAGCAAGGAGGAACAGACCATGAACAGAGTATACACGATATTCTCG
>JBFMCL010000023.1 GCA_040754395.1 Nitrospirota bacterium
ACGGCTGTACTGCCCCGGTGATACCCTTTCTCATGGTGGTGTCTCCTTTCTTTTGTTGATTCCAGTTCAACCTTAAAAGGATACACCGCCTACTCATCTATTTACACACTTTTTGATTGTACTCCTTCATTTCCTCCATCTTTTCCTTGAGTTCCTTCATCCTCAGTTCTCTGCCGACAGCCATAGCATAGAAGTCCTCAAGCTCCTGTATCCTTTTCTTAATTTCTTCCTCTGTCTTTTTGCGATCAGTGATATCAGTCAATATAACCAGAATAGCCCTGTCTTCTCCATATGGTATAAGAGAAGCATTTATAAGGCAATCTTTTATCCCGTGGGATTTAGTAATAACCTTTATCTCATACTGTTCAACAATTTCCCCGGCCAATCTCCGCTTCATATTTTTAAAAGTCAACTCTTTTGAATCATCTGCGAGAAATTCAACGATTGATTTGCCCTGAATCTCCTCTCTGGAATATTCTATAAAGCTTAATCCAATCTCGTTGATATAAAGAATTGTGCCTTCTCTGTGGACAAGCACTACATTTGGGGAAGCATTTAGCATGTTACTGAATCGTTCCTCGCTCTTCTTCAGCTCCTCCTGTGCTTTTATCTGTTCCATCCGAATCTTCTTTTCTTTCAACCCATGGAGAACAGCAGGTCCCAGTCGCTTCAGATGTTGTTTTATCACATAATTTGCAGCGCCGGCTTTCATGCAGTCCACTGCGATGTCTTCGTTCATCGAGCCGGTGACGATAATAAAGGGAGTAAGAGGCGATTTTTCCTTTGTTAATCTGAGGGCTGTCATACCGTCAAAGGCAGGCATTATGTAATCCGATATAATCAGGTCAGGCTTAAACTCATCGAGAGCCCGGAGGAAATCCTTCTTGGTCTCCACCCGTTGGAAGACGCAAGGCTTCAATACCTTCCGTATTGCCCTTTCGTTTAATTCCGCATCCGTGAGCACATCTTCCACAATCAGGACACGATATTGAGTATCCACAATGTCTCCCCTATGCCTCAAACTGACCTTAGAAATTCCCTTTCAGGGGCTGATTTATCAAAAGCCAGAACAGTCCAGCATTGCTCATTGCCTGGCTTTCGTTCTGCAAATTTTCTCCGGCAGAAAATAAAATCGCGTGCCTGTGCTCCGTCTTCGACAATATAAATCCTGTTGGCCAATTTCTGTTCCCCCAGCGCCCTGATGGTCAGTTCTGCGTCATTCGGGTTGTCTTCCACAATCAGGATTTCGACTGTATCAAATTGCCTCATGTGGTATCATACCGTTCATTTCGGCAAAGAGAAACAGAACTCTGCTCCTTTATCGACCTCTCCTTCTGCCCATACCTCCCCTCCATGCCTGCGTACAAGTCTCTGTATAATTGCAAGCCCAACCCCGGTTCCAGGAAATTCCTGGTCGCTGTGCAGGCGCTGGAACACTCCGAAAAGTTTATCCTTGTATTGCATATCGAACCCGGCTCCGTTATCCTTAACGCAATACACTGTCCGGTCTTCCTCCTCCCTGCTTGTAATCGAGATAACCGCGTGCTCTCGGTTTGAGGTGAATTTGATTGCATTTGAAATCAGGTTAACCCAGACCTGTTTCATTAATACAGGGTCGCTGCTGGCTTTGTCCAAATCACCGAGTTGCATATCTATCCGCTGCCTTGTTTCCGGTGTAGCCAGTTCAAAATATACTTCATGTGCCATATTCTTCATATCGATTGAGGAAAAATGCATTTCTGCCCGGCCAAGACGCGACAACGCCAGGATATCATCAATAAGTTGCCCCATTTTCTGTGCATTTCCGGTAATTATGGAGCATATCCTCTTTCCTTCGTCATCCAGCTTTGTGCTGTATTTTCTCATGAGGATTTCTGTAAACCCGTCGATCGCCCTGAGCGGCGCGCGCAAATCGTGTGAGACGGAGTAGGAGAAGGCTTCAAGCTCTTTATTTGCAGCTTCTAACTGAGATGTACGCTCCCTGACACGATGTTCAAGTTCTTCATTCAGCTTTTGTATTTCTTGCTCTGCCTTCTTGCGCCCGGTGATATCATTTGCGATGGCAAGAATCAACGTTTCATGATCTAAATAAATCGCTCCTAAAGAAATCTCTACGGGAAATGTTTCACCCTCTTTGCGTTGATGATGACTCTCGAAGACAGCGGGTTCCCCCTCGATCACCCTATCCCAAAGTTTGTCTTTACCCTTCTCAATTTCTTCAGGATCGATATCAGCAATAGTTTTTGAAAGAAGTTCCTCTCTTGTGTAGCCGAGGCTATGGCAAGCTTTTTTATTGACATAAACTATTTGGCCCTGCGTGTTGTGAATGATAAATGCGTCAGGCGCTTGATCCATAATGTCACTAAATCGTTTTTCGCTTGTTCTCAGCATCTCCTCTACCAGCTTTTGCTTCTCTAAACTCTGCTTCATCTCGTTAAAGGAGCGTTTTAGGGCAACAGCCATAGTGTTGTAATGCGTTGCTAAAGTCTCAATTTCATCGCCGGTCTTTGGATTTACAAGATAGTTGAAATCTCCGTCGGTAATCCGCTGTACACCAACGGCAAGATCTTTGATAGGTTTCAGAATCTTTCCGATGACCAAAAATATCAGTGTTCCGGAAATAATACCTCCCGTCGCTAACAAACCCAAGATCATAGCGTTGTTACTTCGAATAGGCTGAATAATATTTTTCCATCTCTCACGGGTAATAACTCCCCAACCAGTACTTGGAACCGGAGCGAAGCCAGATACAACTCTTTCCCCTTTAGGATCATCAAAAAGGACAGCACCGCTTCCTTTCTTTAAAAGCATGACTGGTAAAGTTTTTGCTAGGTCGATGCCCAACTGAGAGCTGTAGCGATGGTAAATAACTTTGCCATTGCCATCCACTAAATAGGCATAGCCATCATAACCTGCTTTAATCTCAAGTACTTCGACGATCTTAGCCCAGATTATGGAGTATTTAATGGTACACATCCCTGCCAAAACTCCTTGGATCTTCTTATCCCTTCCGACGATCGGTAATGCAATCAGGACTACATTTTCGCCAGAAACTTGATCCTGAAAAATATTCGAGAAGGCGGGTCGTAGTGTACTCTGCACTGTAGCGATTTCGTTCATAACAGAAGCTTTCTTTTTCTCTGCTCCGGCAGCTCTCGACTTATACCAAACAACATCCCCTTCTTTGTTGTAGACTACTATTCCGGCATCGAAAACATTGAGCAGATTATTTGATTTTCCTATTGCTGAATCGAGACGTTCAGGTTTCATAGAACGCACCTCTTCCCAGTCTAAACTGCCTTCGAGAACCTTAATAAACCGAATAAGGGTTTCAGAGACCCGGGCAGCTGATATCCTTGCCAACTCAGAATCCCTCTGCTCGACAACATCTTGGGCTATACGGTCAAAAGTATAATTAATAATAATAAGCACAGCCAGAATCGCAAGTATTGCCGGGATAAAAATAGCGAGGAACAACTTCCATCTGATGCTTTTGAAGAAAAACATTCCTTGCATCTACCCTGAGTTTTCATCGAGCGCCTTATTGATCCGCTCGTACACATCTGATGTTACCCAAGTCTTCCAACGGTCTTTATTGTTTTTCAGATAATAGATAGCAGCCTTGTTGAAATCTTTTACTTCATTCTTTCTTTTCCAAGCCATGGTATTGTTAAGTGGTTCAAGTCCTATTACCATATTTCTTAGCATCTCCACTACGTCCGGAGCCTTTTTCAACAGGTTTTTATGAGCAACCTTATCAATAGGTGGAGATGGATAAGCGCAAGCCTGATCTAAAGGGCGCAATTTCTTATCCTTTATTGCCTCCATAATTTTTTTCCAGGTCGAATCATTATATGGCGGCTCTTCGAGGATATGCCACTCGTAGTCCGCCATTATATCGGTCGGGATCCAATAATAGGCAAATATTGGCTGGCGATTCATCTGGGCATGCTCCAGAGCTGCTTTAAGTGCCTCTTGGCTACCAGGGGTAATGGTATTATAGAACTTGGATAACTCGTAGGCTTCGATTTTGACCTCGTTAACCTCTTTACAGGTCCAGCCGATAATGCAGTTGTAAAACAAACCTTTAGAGGGATTTTCAGGGTCTTTAAACAACTCCCAAGAGAACCTCATATCAAACACGGTCTTGATGTCATACTGTTCCGACATCCATTTGGGTATTATGAATACCTGAGGGCTGCTCTCAAACGTCATCCCCAGGTTAACAATGCTCCCCTTCTTAATCTCCTCGTCATACCAAACCATATAGTTCTGCCTCCACATTTCCATGTTCAGATCAATCTCACCATCTTGCATCGAAGCTTGCATCATTGTGCTGGTTTCTTCCACAATTTTCACAGGGTATCCATAACCCTTCTCAATAATGAATCTAACGATGGCATTGTTGATTTTTAGTGAATTCCACTGGCCATCATAGAGTGTTATAAGCGGTTTTGGCCTATCGCCAGATATGAGCGAGAAGATGACCAAAACCCCGATGACAACCAATGCGGCAAGAATAGGAAGTGCCGTTTTTTTCATGAAAAGTGTTTTGGGATTACCTTCCATAGAATCTCACTTCCAGTATATCAAAGGTTTTCTAAATTTCCACGCTTTTCGTCTATGTTTCAGTTTCCTGTGCATATTCAGTATTGCTGAAAGGATGTTATACCTTGATAGTTTTTTAGACAAGCAAAAACAGGACATTTTGCCAAAATGATCATATTACTGTTTTAAGTGTTATGGGTGACCCCATAATGTGTGATCATAGTATCAGGAAGGCGATTATTGCTATGAATATGCACTGCTTTCAAATAAAGCTTTCTTCAGAAAGTGGGTGGCTGTCGAATAGTTGACTACAATGTGTGAGAAATGTTTGCTGAAAAATCATCAATTATGATAAGAAATGATCAGTTGTACCGGCGGTAAGCAACCTTTTACAAGTCAAAAAAGTTTATTGCCAATTCATTGTATTTTCTGTAATGATTTACTTTTAGGGCTGCTCCAAAGATTTCTCAATGTCGCCAGACTCTTGATTGCCTACGGCATTAATAATCGCTTGAGTGATTCCCCTTGACTGCTTACGCACCTCATGCCCATAAGCTAGATAATCCAGACTTCTTGCCACTATTCGCAAGGTAGATGCACCTTCGAAAATCTTCATGCATACATTGGATAGCAAGGTTCTCGCATACGCTGGTTTTTCGAAGATTTCCTTGATATCCACGGGAACCTTATGAATGATACCCTGTAGCGTAGGTGAGATACGTGCCGCTACTATACGGTAATCTATGCTTTTCATCTGCGTGACCATTTCATTGAATGTCCAGTAGTAGGAAGGCGGCTGTGTAAATCTCTGCCACTTGATTTCAATTTTTCCATCTAAAAAGCAGGCGAACCTCTATAGTTATTGGATATAGGCTGGGGTCAGTATATATTTACCTTCAAACTGCTCACTTGCTAGCTACTCAGTTTACTGTACAACTTTATTTTAAAGGGACTTTCCGGAAGTTCTCCCTTTTATCTTTCTCTCCACCTGCGAGCACAATCCCTGCAGCATTTTCAGCTCCCACTCTGTCAGACCCGCCCTGCCGATGAGGTGCCTGAGGTTCTTCATGATCTTCTTTTCGAGATCGGTATCTCCTCTCGGAACGAATTCGAGCAGCCTGAGGGTCGATTCGATCCGTGCATACAGCGGACCAACCTCTTTTTGTGTCATGAATGCAGGCGACGCAGCAGCATAGGTTCCCCGGCTCAGTTCATAGGCAACCAGCAGGACGCTCTGTGCAAGGTTCAGTGAGGGCGACTCCGGGTCTGAAGGGATGGTGACCAGAAATCCGCATTGCGCAACTTCGTGGTTCGTCAAACCGGTCCGTTCCCTTCCGAATAACACCGCAACCGTATTCCTGCGGGCTGCGGTGATTATCCTCCTGACGCTCTCCTGCAGCGGGATGATAAGCCCCCTGCTTTTCCCGAGTCGTCTCGTCGTTCCGATGACGAGATTCTTTTCCCTTACTGCATCTTTGAATTTTGCATGGACTGACGCCTTTTCAAGGATATCAGCCGCATTGCACGCCATCTCCCTTGCCTCATCATTCAGGAATTCACCGGGCTTTACCAGTGCGAAATTCCTGAACCCCATGTTCTTGAGTGCCCGTGCTGAGGCGCCGATATTGCCGGGTTCCTTTGGCTCCACCAGGATAAAGGAAATATTGTCTTTCCAGGATTTCATTCACCGTATGAATTTATCGACTGCAAATGAAAAAATGGTAAGCACTGCCGTGATCATCTGGAACTTGATCGTTCCTGCCTGGGCCGGGATGATCGCCACAGGATCTGCGTGGTGCTTCCACATATGCTGCGAAGCCTTTATTGCCATCGGCAGGGACACCAGTATTGCAAGCGACCAGACAGGATAGAGCCTGAGATACACAAGCAGGAGCACGGAAAGATAAAAAAGCGATTCAAGGATGATATACCCGTACCGGGCGCCTGATGTCCCGATCCGGACCACAAGGTTCCTTTTCCCGGCATTTCTGTCTGCCTCGTAATCCGGAAATTCATTGATCCAGAGAATGTTTGCCACCACAAATCCGTTGGGAGCGCCGATAAGGAAATACTCCGGCCTGAATACCCCGAAATTGATATATCCCATTCCAAGGGTGATGAGGGGGCCAAACGCAAGAAATATGATGATTTCCCCCAGTCCCCGTGACTGAAAAGAGAACGGCTTCATCGAATACAGTATCCCGCAGAGACCGCCGATTGTCCCGATCAGCAAGACCAGCGGCCGGCCAGACAGAATGAGCAGGATGCCTGATGCTCCCGCCAGAAGGAAGAATATCAGCGACATATGGAGAAACGTTTTTCTGGTCAGGATGCGTTCGAGACGGCTCCTGCTTCCTCCGCTGAACGGCGTAGGGAAGCGGTTGATTCTGTCGCTTTCGTCCCAGTCAAAATAGTCATTGAGGGTATTCGCGCCGAGATGCAGAAACAGCACGCCCGAAATCCCCAAAAAGGCGTTGAGCAGGAAAAATCCGTTTCCGTACGCCCAGCACCACACAGAACCCAATATGGCGGGCAGGACAGAAGCAGCCACAAACGGGAGTCTGGTGCCGATGATATATGACTGTTGTCTTGAGAGACTTTCAGCAGACATTCCTTCCCTCCTTCTGCAACACCGGAATTATAACAGAATGCGCATGTTATTCAGCAAGCCGTGCATGTCCGTTTCGGGGCTGCTCCTTGCCAATGGGGAGGCATATAAAGTAATCTAACTGTCACGAAAATTCATTGCAGAAAGGAGCGCCGTATGGAAAAGTTTCTCCTTGACCGTGATAATTCCGCACTGCTGATCATAGACATCCAGGAAAGGCTTGCTGCGGTAATGAAAGCTAAGGAACCTGTCGTACAAAACTGTATTCATCTCATCGAACTCGCAAAGATGCTCGGGATACCGGTCATTGTGACCGAGCAGTATCCGAAGGGTCTCGGGCAGACTGTCGAAGAGATCAGGAGTTCACTTGCAGAATACCGGCCTGTTGAAAAAATGACGTTCAGTTGCTGCGACGAGCCGGCATTTCTGGATGCGATACGGAAATTGAACAGAAAAACCCTTATTGTCACGGGCATGGAAACACATATCTGCGTTCTTCAGACATCACTCGGACTGATCCTGAACGGATTTAATGTACACCTCGTTAAGGATGCGGTCTGTTCACGGGCAAAAGAAAACTGGAAGACCGCATGCGGTTTCATGCGGGATGCAGGCGCGGCAATAACCTGCACCGAGGCAGTCCTGTTTCAGGTGCTGAAAATCGCCGGGACTGAGGAATTCAAATCTGTCGCAAAAAGGATCAAGTGAGCGGGGAAAGGGAATATTCTTCCCCGTAGAATCTGCCGAATCCTATTCCAGATATCTGACTTTCATTTCGACCGGCTGCTTTTGGGGGCCGCTTCCGGATCGTTCCGCATAGCCAACGGGAATAACCGCCATGAACTCTCCCTTTGGCTCGCCGAGAAAATTGAGGACCTCGTCCTTGAGAAGGAAGAGTATCCCGAGCCAGACAGTCGCGAGACCGAGAGAAGTGGCCGCAAGCAGAAGATTCTCCACCGCAGCGGCAGAACTCTGAATCTCCATGGTACGGAAAAAATCCCTCGCCATGTCCTGCTCGATCCTGAAAAGCTGAGTTCCGCGTTCCATCAGCTCACCGGTATTGGCGACCGCAATCACCACAGGAGCGCTTATTATGCTCCGTGCAGCCATCCGCAGCAGGGCTGAAGCGGGTTTTGGAAATTCGTTCGATTTCGCGGTAACAAGCTGTGCCAGTTCCTGCTTCTTCGCGCTTTTCATGATAATGAACCTCCACGGCTGCTGGTTATGCGCTGAAGGCGCTTCATTGGCAGCCCGAAGAAGCATGCTCAGCAGATGATCAGGCACTTCCTTCTTTGCGAAGGAACGGATGCTGTGGCGGTTCTTGATGGTCATCAACGTCTCATTGGCATGAAAGACTGAATCACTTGCTGTCATCTTTGCGATCCTCTTTTCCCCACTCTTTGAGTTTTTCCTGTATGAAATGCAGTATTCTCTCATGCTCCGCAGCCCCCCGTCCCTCAACACTCAGGGGTTTTCCGAATTCGAAATGGACCTTCTTTGTTCTGTCCACAGGACCGAAATCTTTCAGGTGTTTCCCGATGCCCCAGGCGCTGGTCTTCAACGCAAACGGCACGACCGGGACCCCGGCCCTCGACGCGAGTTTCACACCAAGCGTATTGAACTCTTCCGGCCTGAAGACGACTGACCGCGTGCTCTGGGGGAAAATGATTATCGATATTCCTGCCTGCAGTTTCTTTACCCCCTCTTCCAGCACCGCTTTCAGATCTTCACGCGGTTTCGTCCTGCCTACGGTAATCGGGTCCCTCGATCGCATGATGTGCTTGAATACGGGGGTGTCTGTCAAACTCTTTTTTACCACAAACGTAACCGGTCTGAAGGGCCGTATGAGACAGGGCAGGACAAACGTTTCAAGCGCGCTCATGTGGTTGCCGATAAAGACTGCCGCTCCATGGAGGCCGCGGATATTCTCCATGCCGCGAATTTCGAACCTCACTCCGACATTCTCGAGTGACCTCATGACCGCCAGGCTCCCCTCAATCCAGTCGGCATCACTGTATCCACGTGTCGCAGCCCTCCTGCTGTGCACGCATACGTACCAGATCCATTGCGGATAAAACATGAATTCTGGACTGAGAAAAAGCTTTGAGAGGAATGAACGGGGGCGGTTTATATCAGTTGTATATAAGTCTTTGTCCGTAATAGCCATTGTTTACTTCATGCAGCGCACAATACATGCCCTGCTTCTCTGTCAACTGCATCAGTTCCCTGCCGGTGCCTTGCCGGTGAGTTCGTCCATGAGGGTTTTCACAGAGAGTATGGCGTTGATTCTGTAGGCATTTGTCCCAACGGTATAGAGAGGGGCCTCCTTATCGGGATTATAACCCGCAGAGCTCAGAAGTCCGTTGCAGATGCAGAAATGATGCTCATTGCTGTATTTTGCAAGGCAATTGGTAAACTTGCCTTCCTGGTCCTTCACAAGCACGTATCCCTTATCACACTTGGGTATTCTGAGCTTTTTCTGCGCTATCACATACATCGGGGACTGCCTGATAACCCGGAAGGGAAGTCCGCAGGGAGAACCGGGGTCAATCGCGATAATGATGTCTTCCTTCTGCACATCAAGAACCGCCTGCTTATACTCCCTTGTCGCACTGCTCTCCTCGGTCACAAGAAACCGTGTGCCCATCTGGACACCGCGCGCTCCCATATCGAGGAATTGCACGATATCGGCATTTGTATAAATCCCTCCTGCGACGATCACCGGGAAATCACCATATTTCCGTGCGGTGTCCAGAACAGGGGGCAGCAGGTTCTCCAGCTTATTGGAATCGAGGTCTATCTGGTCGCCCTTGAAACCGAGATGCCCGCCTGCAAGCGGTCCCTCAAGCACAACTGCATCGGGTCTGTAGCGCAGCTTCTCCCATTTCTTGCATATGAGCTCAAGCGCCCTTGCCGATGATACGATAGGGATAAGCGCGGTATCTTTCGGGTCCTGAATGGCAGGGAGTCCCAGAGGCAATCCGGCTCCTGAGATTATAAAATCCGCTCCGGCGTCCAGAGCTCCCCTGACCGAATCCTCATAATCCCGCGCAAGGGCGATCATGATATTGATTCCGGTAAAACCTCCCGATGCCTTTGACAGTGAAACCTCTTCGTACGCAGCCTCATAGCTGTTTACTTTCCTGCCTTTGCGTTGTGACACAAGCCTGTCGAGGGCCGCGCTCGAGATGATTCCCACGCCTCCCTCCTTTGCAACAGCGCTTGCAAGGGGGGACAGGGATACACCAATCCCCATGCCGCCCTGAATAATGGGCTGGAAAATTCTTTTGCCTTTAATGAAAAGCGGTGGCAGTTCTGGCAATGTGACTCCTAAAAAAAGCTGCGCACACAACCGTTTGATTGTCAACGAAATCAAAGGGAAGCTTCGGTTTATACGCAAGACTTCTCAGCATATATCGATGTGGTATTGTAGCAGATTTACACAGTTATTTGCAGGAAATACGCGCATTCAGCAGAGGTTGTGAAGAGATTTCTGGTGAATGCGTCTCAACGCAGACAATGTCCGGGAGAAATCCGTGACAGGTCGCGCTCCTGCTGGAAGAACATCAACCAACAGGATGCAGGAAGCAACAGCATATGATGCTGCACATTCATTCATATGGAGGTCTGCATGAAAAGTATCGTGAAAAAATCAGGCTTCGATCTCCGTGAGAGGTGGATCAGAACCCTTTTACCGCTGCTTTGGCAAATTCAACAAGGGCTGTGGGGAATACTCCGACAACAAGAATCACCACAGCAGTCAATGCCAGGGCAACACCGTTTGAAAACGATGTGGTAAGGCTCACGTCAGTCTTTGGTTCCCTCATATACATATACATGATGATCCTCAGATAGAAGTAGGCTGATATGGCGCTGAATATTACTGCCACAACCACAAGCCATGTATATCCTGCGTTGATCGCACTCATGAAAATATACAGTTTGCCGATGAACCCGGCTGTCGGCGGAATCCCGGTCAGGGAGAACATGAAGATAAGCATGAGCATTGCCGCTAAGGGATGCGTCTTCCCAAGTCCTTCATAATCGTAAATACTGTCTCCCCTGAACCCCTCGCTCCTGAGCATGATGATAACCGCAAAGGCACCGATATTCATGAATGTGTATATCATGAGATAATTCATCATGCTGGCGAGCCCTTCGCTGTTTGCTGTAATGATACCGATGAGGGCGTATCCCGCATGGGCGATTGACGAGTACGCAAGCATTCTCTTGATATTCGTCTGTGCAAGTGCAACGATGTTGCCAACTGCCATTGTGAGGATCGAGATGGGAATGAGTATTGCAACCCAATCAACCTTTACCGACACAAAGGCTATCATGAAAACCCTTCCAAGCACCGCAAACCCCGCCGCCTTTGGACCGACAGACATAAAGGCAGTGACTGATGTCGGCGCACCTTCATAGACATCAGGTGCCCACATATGAAAGGGTGCAGCGGCAATCTTGAACCCGAACGCAACCACCAGGAATATGACAGAAAGCAATAATGACATATTGTCTGTCAATCCTCTTTCCGTTACAAACCCTGCGATGGCCTTCAGGTCGGTTGTCCCTGTCAGGCCGTACACAATAGAAATTCCGTACAGCAGGAACGCCGATGAAAACGCCCCGAGCAGAAAATACTTTAACGCCGCCTCATTTGACTTGACGTCATGCCTGATAAACCCGGCAAGGATATACGTGCTCAGCGCCATCAGTTCAAGGCCGAGATAGAGCACGATAAGGTCTCCTGCGGAAGCCATAATCATCATGCCGATCGTCGCAAAGAGGATCAGGCTGTAATATTCGCCATAATTCATCCGCTCAACCGCAATATATTTGATCGATATCAGAATCGTAAGGATAACATTGATAAAGAATATGAGCTTGAAAAAGGTACTGTAGCTGTCCGAGATAAACATGGTGCCGAAGGTTTCGCCTGAGGTGCCGAACAGTGATAGTCCTATCAGCGCCACTCCTGTCATACTGATGATCGCAATGGCCTCCTTTTTCTTGACAAGAAGGTCGATGAGTATGACGATCAGCGCAAAAGCAGTCAGAAGCAGTTCAGGTATCATTGGTGTGAGGTCTGGGAGCTGAAAATTCATCTGACTACCTCCATGATCGTTTTGGCGACATTCACTTCCTGCATGCCGCCGGAATTAACTCTCTCCATAAGATGCTGGACAGAAACATGCATGAAACTGAGGAATGAGCTCGGATACACGCCTATCCAGAATACAAGCAGCAGAAGGGGGATAAGGGTGAGTGTCTCCCTGGTATCCATATCCGGCAGACCAACGACTTTTGGATTGACTTCCATGAAAAAGATTTTCTGATACAGCCAGAGCATATATCCTGCACCGATGATTATTCCGGTACTCGCAAGCACACCGGCCAGTTTGTTGGCGGTGAATCCTCCGAGAAGAATGAGGAATTCCCCGACGAACCCGTTTGTCGCAGGAAGTCCGATTGCCGACAGGGTGAAGACCATGAAGAAGGCTGCATAAATCGGCATCACCGTTGCAAGTCCGCCATAATCTGCGATCTTTCTTGAATGGGTTCTGTCATAGACGATTCCAACCGACAGGAAGAGCGCTCCTGTCACAATCCCGTGGTTCAGCATCTGAAGGATTCCCCCTTCAAGCCCCTGGCTGTTCAGGGCAAATATTCCGAGTGTGACAAACCCCATGTGACTCACGGAACTGTATGCAATCAGCCTCTTCAAATCTGTCTGCGCAAGACATATGACCCCGCCATAAATGATCGCGATGACCGAAAGCGTCATCATCACAGGCACCATCGCGGTAGAAGCCTGCGGGAACAGGGGCAATGAAAATCTGAGAAAACCATAGGCGCCCATCTTGATCAGCACTGCCGCAAGGATGACGCTGCCCGCAGTAGGAGCCTCTGTATGGGCATCCGGAAGCCATGTGTGCACAGGCCACATCGGAACCTTTACGGCAAACGCTGCAAAAAATGCCCAGAACAGCCACATCTGCATCGTGTACGGGTATGTCTTGGTCATTAATTCAAGGATATTGAAGGTCTTGCCGGCATAGAGATAGAGGATGATGATCCCGACAAGCATCAGGACGCTTCCGATCAGTGTATACAGGAAAAACTTTATTGCCGCATATACCCTGTTAGGGCCTCCCCAGACCCCGATGATAAGGAACATGGGGATCAGCATCGCTTCCCAGAACAGGTAGAAGAGGAAGAAGTCGAGAGAACAGAATACCCCGACCATGAACGCGGTAGTAAGCAGTATTGCGATATAGAATTCCTTTACTTTTGTCTTTATCGATTCCCAGGAGATAAGAACGCATAAGATCGCGGTAAGCGTTGACAGGAGGACAAGCAGCACACTGATTCCGTCCACTCCGAGGAAATAGTAAATATTCCAGTTTGAAATCCAGCTGTGCCTTTCGGCAAACTGCATTTTGTACGTTGACTTATCGAAGTGTGTAAACAGCGGGAGTGAGAGGAGAAATGTTCCTATGCTGGTGGCCAGCGCGATCCCTTTGGTCAAAAGTTCCCATGACCTTTTGTTGATAAGGATCAAGAGAGCACCGAGAATAGGCAGAAATATGATCGTACTCAGGATCGGATAGCTTAATTGATTCATGATTACCTGTTCCATATTTCTCCCCTTACCGCAACAATAATGCCAGCGCAACGATAAAGAATGCGCCGGCTGCCATGATAATTCCGTAATGCTGCGCCAGCCCTGTCTGAACCTTGCGCAATTTCTGGCTGAATCTCCCGATTGCTCCCGGGACCCCGTTCACCACACCTTCGATCATTCTTGCATCGGTGATGGCGACGAGAACCTGTTTTGCAATCCATACCGTAGGTTTTACTATGGTATGGTTATACAGTTCATCAATGAAATACTTGTTATACAGCAGCCGGTACACTCCGGCAAATTGTGTTGAGATCTTTTCGGGCAGATCGCTTTTCCTGAGGTACATGAAAGCTGCAAGCACAAGGCCGATCAGCGCTAAGGTCGTTGAAAGACCCATGACCCCCCACTCTTCGGCATGAGTGCCGTGCAATTCGGGATGTCCGACGACCGGCTCAAGGAAATGGGTAAAGTGTGCACCGCCGCCGAGTATCGGGGGGATACCGAACCAGCCTGCTGCAACAGCACCTACAGCAAGCAGCATCAGCGGAATAGTCATGACCTTGGGCGATTCATGGATATGATGTTCACCATGATGCCCTCCGTGGGAATCATGCGCTCCGTGGGAACTGTGTCCCCCGTGGGAAGCTCCATGGCCAGCACTGTGATGCGCCCCGCGAAACTTTCCATGGAAAGTCAGGAAGATAAGCCTGAACGTATAGAATGGAGTGAAAAATGCTCCGGCAAGTGCCAGTATCCATACAAATTTTCCGACTGCGGAGCCGGAGGCGTATGCTGACCAGATAATCTCATCCTTGCTGAAAAATCCCGACAGTCCCGGGAACCCTCCTGCGCTCAGACCTGCGATCACAAAGACCGCATAGGTGATCGGCATATACTTCTTCAGTCCCCCCATCTCCTGGATATCATTGGTATGGACCGCATGAATAACGCTTCCGGCCGCGAGAAAGAGCAGGGCTTTGAAGAATGCATGCGTATAAAGATGGAAAATACCTGCCGCATAGGCGCCGACGCCGCATGCAAGGAACATGTATCCCAGATGACTGCAGGTAGAATAGGCTATGATCCTCTTAATATCGTTTTGCACAATGGCAATGGTTGCAGCAAAAAACATTGTAAGTGCACCGATTACCGCGACTGTATTCATTGCCACTTCAGACAGGTTGAATATGGGGCTGCACCGCGCAACCAGAAAAACACCGGCTGTCACCATGGTAGCAGCATGGATCAGCGCACTGACCGGGGTAGGACCTTCCATGGCGTCAGGAAGCCAGACATGGAGAGGAATCTGGGCAGATTTTCCGACCGCGCCGCAGAAGAGCAGGAGTGCGATAAGGGTCGGGAGATCAACGTTCCATCCCAGAAAATTCACTGTCTGACCGGCTATCCCCGCGGTATTCGCAAAGACAGGGGCATAATGCAGCGTTCCGAACGTCAGGAATACCATAAAAACCCCGATACCGAACCCGAAGTCACCGAACCTGTTTACGATGAATGCCTTTTTACCGGCATCAGCAGCTGATTTCTTGTTGAAGTAATATCCGATCAGGAAATATGAACAGAGGCCGACGCCCTCCCATCCGAAATAGAGCTGGAGGAAATTATTTCCCATGACCAGCATGAGCATGCAGAAAGTAAAGAGGCTGAGGTAGGCGAAGAACCGGTAATAGCCAGCGTCTCCGTGCATATACCCGATCGCATATATATGGATGAGTGACGCGCAGGTAGTGACCACAACCAGCATAACCGCGGTCAGGGGATCGATAAGAAACCCGACCGAGACCTTAAAGGTGCCTGAGACAATCCATGTATAAAGATCTTCATCAATGACCTTGCCCGCCATAACCTCCGGCAGAACCGATGTGATGGTAATAAAGAAAGAGCCGACGATTGCGAGGACAGACGGCCAGTGAGCCTTGTCCTTCAGGGCTTCCTTGCCGAGCAGGATATTGATGATAAACGCTAGGAGCGGCAGAAATGGTATCAAAACATAATATTTCATTGTATACTCCTCATCCCTGCATCTCTTTTATTTCATCCACATGCGCAGTAGCCTTGTTCCTGAATAACGCGATGATTATCGCAAGTCCGATAGCTGCCTCGGCAGCCGCGACTGCAATCACAAAAAAGGCAAGTATCTGTCCCCTGAGATCCTGCAGGTAATGGCTGAGCGCGATCAGATTGATATTGACCGCATTCAGCATCAGCTCAATTGACATAAACATAATAATGATATTCCTCCGTGCAAGGAAACCGAAGACTCCAATTGCAAAGACTATCATGCTGAGAACCATATACCAGCTTAACGGGACCATTTAGGGTTTGAGCCTCCTTTTTGCCAAGACTATCGCACCGACAATCGCGATCAGCAGGATCAGAGATGTCACCTCAAACGGGAAAAGAAATTCCGTGTACAGAAGTTTCCCCAGCGCCTTGGTGTGGGTCTCCTTTTTTATCATCTCTATGGAATAAATGCCGGGAGGTGCAGCAATGAAAGACCTGACCGACATCACCATCACCACCAGCAGACCGACCGCAAATGCAAAACTTGTGGGGGCAGCACCGATATATTTACTAATCCTGATTTCTTCCCTGATGTTCATCAGCAGCACAACAAAAAGGAACAATACGAGTATGCCGCCGGCATAGACTATAACCTGGATCGCTGCCATGAATTCAGCATTCAGAAACAGGTATATACTTGCGATATGGAAGAAGAGCAGGAGCATCCAGAGAACGCTGTGCACCGGATTCTTCCTCGTTACCACAAGAAGCGACAGCACCACTATCGCAAACGCATAATATGCGAAGAATGCCTGTTGGATCATTGCTTTTTCCCTTTAAAGACCGCCTGTCCGGGAGGTGTTTCAAAATCCGCAGACATGGGACACCAGAATCTCTTGAAATACTCATCCCCTTTATTCCCGGGCATATGCTTGTCCCAGGTGGACAGCAGTTTTTCCTTGGTCATATACAGTCTTTCCTTGTAGTATTCAGAATACTCATAATTTTCTGTCAGCACGACCGCGCCATAGGGACATGCCTCAACACAAAATCCGCAGAAGATACATCTCAGGATATCGATCTCGTACTTCTCGACCTGTCCCTTTGCCCTTGTGATATGAATGCACTGTGACGGGCATATCGCGGCGCAAAGCCCGCACCCGACACATTTGGCCTGCCCCTCCTTGTTTTTTGCCAGTGCATGCTGGCCCCTGAACCCCGGAGCGATCG
The DNA here is from genome assembly GCA_040754395.1 of Nitrospirota bacterium. Lineage (NCBI taxonomy): Bacteria > Pseudomonadati > Nitrospirota > Nitrospirota bacterium. Next base: position 17,037 of record JBFMCL010000023.1, read on the forward strand.
GCCTTCTTTCCTTCGGATACTGTATGGTAACCGCCTTTGAAAACAGTCTCCTCAGGGTCAGGGACATTCCCTGCAATATTTCAATAAAGGTAAACCGTTTTACGATCTCCCTGACAGTCACTCTATGCTCCCTCAGTTATCATAGTAAGATTTTCACCAGACCCGTTACCAGGATGTTTGCCAGCGCCACCGGGATGAGTATCTTCCAGCCGACCGCCATTAGCTGGTCGTATCTGTACCTTGGCAGGGTCGCCCTGATCCAGTAATAGAAAAACATAAATGCATACACTTTCATGAGAAACCATACGATACCGGGAACCATGGTTATGAAAGGCACATATTTTGTGATATACCACGGCAACGTCCATCCCCCGAGGAAACAGATGGTTGCCAGTGAAGCCATGAGGAGCATTGCGATATATTCACCGAGAAAGAAGAGTGCGAATCTGAACCCGCTGTATTCGGTGAAATATCCGGCAACAAGTTCGCTTTCCGCTTCTGGCATGTCAAAAGGTGTCCTGTTCGTTTCAGCCACCGCTGCAATGGTAAAGACAACAAAACCGACTATCTGCGGTATTGCGAAGATCCCGAAGACCGATTCTTCCTGGGCACGGACAATCTCTGTGAGGTTCAGAGAACCCGCCATGATCATGACTCCCACAAGACTCAGTCCGAGCGCAATCTCATAGCTGATGACCTGGGCAGCCGACCTGAGACCGCCCATAAACGCATACTTCGAATTGGATGCCCAGCCTGATACGAATACTCCGTATACTCCGATTCCTGCCATCGCGAAGATAAACAGGAGCCCCACATTGATATCCGCGATGACGAAACCGTAGGAGAACGGAATGACAGACAGGTTCACCATCGATGAGGCCATAAAGATTATCGGAGCAATATAAAAGACGGGCTTGTCCGCCTTATCGGGGATGATATCTTCCTTGAAGAAAAGTTTCAGACCGTCTGCGAACGGCTGCAAAAGTCCGTGCGGCCCTACCCTCATGGGGCCGAGCCTCACCTGCATATGTCCAATAACCTTCCGCTCAAAATATGTCGCATAGGCGACATGCAGTAATCCGATGCCGAGCACCACGGCGATCTTAATAATGATAATAAACACGTTGATCCCGAATTTGATAAATCCGTCGAGCTGCTGGGGCGTTATGATATTTGAGATATCCATGACTATCTGTCACATTCTCCGAGCACGATGTCGATCGTCCCGATCACTGAGATGACGTCGGCGACCAGATGCCCTACACAGAGCCTTGGCAGGCAGCCGGCATGAATGTATGATGGAGCCCTCAGCCTCATCCTGTAAGGCTTCCCGGATCCGTCGCTCACGAAATAGAACCCGAGTTCGCCTTTCGGCACCTCAGTCGCAACATATATTTCTCCCTCGGGAACTTTCGGTCCCTTTTTGATGAATTCAAACTGCTTTACCAGATGCTGGTGCGCTGTCTTGATGTCTTCCGGCAACTGATCGGGCGCCACAGCAAGTTCCGCCAGCTTTTCATCGCTCAGCCCCTTTCCTCCCGGCACCACAGTAAGCGCCTTGAATTTACAGGTGGCCAGACAGGTTGAGCAGGCTACGCAGAGTTCCTGATTGATTTTATGCGGCACTTTTTTCTGGCCGGTTATGGCCTTTGCAGGACATGCCCTGAGGCACATTCCGCAGGCCTTGCAGGCCTTTTCAAGAATAAAATATGTCAGATCCTTTGTCGGATGGGTAATCGCCATCATTTTGTCTTTTGGCTGAAGGGTATATTTGGGCTCATCCGCCATCACAGGCCCTGTCGGAAGTTTTTCGATGCACTGCCTGATGATGTTGTTTGATTGCCTCATCTCAAGCATCCTGCAGCGGTACCGGTCATAGGTATCGCCTTCGGTTCCGATCGGCACATCAAATTCGACCTGGTCATATGCATCATACGGCATATGCTTTCTTATGTCATAAGAAACCCCGGAGCCCCTTAAGGTAGGGCCTGTCATGCCCCAGCTTACCGCTTCTTCCGCTGATATCACCCCGATGCCTTTTGTCCTCTGGAGCCAGATCCTGTTCTGATCGATCAGTGTCTCATATTCAAGAATCCTCGAGGGAAACTCATCGGTAAATTTCCACAGGCTTTCGAGAAATTCCTGGGGAACATCATTTCTCACGCCGCCTATCCTCGGATAGGTTACCGTAAGTCTTGCGCCGCATATCATTTCATACAGGTCGAGAATCCATTCCCTTTCACGGAAACAATAGAGAAATACGGTCATTGCACCGATATCGAGTGCGTGCGTCGCAAGCCATAGAAGGTGGTTTGCGATCCTTGACATCTCGCCGACGATCGTTCTGATGAATTTTGCCCTTACAGGGACTTCGATTCCGAACAGTTTTTCCGCTGCAATGCAATAGCCGATATTATTCGACATCGCAGACACATAATCCATCCTGTCGGTCAGCGGCAGGGCCTGGAAGTAACTCAGACTTTCCCCGAGTTTTTCAATGCCGCGATGAAGATATCCCACATATGGAGTTACCTTCACAATGGTCTCTCCATCCATATCAAGCACGAGCCTCAGGACACCATGTGTGGCAGGGTGCTGCGGCCCCATGTTGACATTGAGTTCCCGGGTTTCGAATATCTTCTCTAACTGTTCCATATTATCCTTCCCACTCAAACTCGCGTAACTCTTTGGACCTCTTGAGAACCTGGATAAATTCCGGCCAGTCATTCTCAAGGGCTGGTCCCTGGAGAGGATAGTCTTTTCTTAACGGATATCCTTCCCAGTCTTCCGGCATAAGGATTCTCCTCAGATCCGGATGACCGGAAAATTCAATTCCGAACATATCGAAACATTCCCTTTCGTGCCAGTCTGCACCGGCCCAGATGGGAACTACAGAAGCTATTTTGGTATCATTTTCAGGGACCTGCGCCCTGATCCGTATATGATGACGGTATCTGATTGAATAAAGGTTATAAACGACCTCGAACCGTATTTCCTTCTTTTTCTGGTAATCAACCGCAGTGAGGTCCTGAAGATGGTCCAGGCTCAGGAGGGGATCATCGTGGAGATATCTGAGAATCTGGAAAATCTGATCCCGTTTCACGATAACCGAGACCTGATCCCTGAATTCGGCGATATCGATCACCTGTTCGGGGAATTTCTCCTTTATTTTTTCCGCGATCGCCTGCGGGGCAAGACCTGCAGGATATACAGATACTCTGACTTCTGTTACCGCCATGGGCTCCACCTCGCGCATTCCTTGCGAATCTTCTCCTGGAGCATCATCATGCCCTCAAGCAGTGTCTCGGGCCTCGGGGGGCAGCCGGGCACAAATACGTCAACAGGGAGGAAGGTGTCGCATCCCTGAACAGTGCTGTAAGTCCTGAACACCCCGCCTGTACACGCGCAGCTTCCCATGGCAACCACATATCTCGGCTCAGGAATCTGATCATATACCCTTCTGACCACTGGGGCCATCTTCTTGGTGACTGTCCCTGCAACGATCATGCAGTCCGCCTGTCTGGGAGACCCTCTGAAAATAATTCCGAACCTGTCAAAATCATAATGGGCTGCACCGACAGCCATCATTTCGATTGCGCAGCATGCAAGGCCGAACGTCGTGGGCCATATGGAGGATAACCTTCCCCAGTTTACGATCTTGTCCAGTGAGGTGATAATGACATTCGGGGGCAGTATTTTTGTTCCTTTTTCAACTTCTACAAGTCCGACTGTTGATGTATCGATCAACATCTCACTACCCCCTTGTGGTTATTGTGTTAATCCCACTGAAATGCCTCTTTTTTCCAGGCATAGATGTAACCAATCAGAAGTATGACGATAAAGAGCACCATTTCTATAAAGGCAAAGATTCCGATATTATCAAATACGATAGCCCACGGATAGATAAAAATCGCTTCGACATCGAACACGACGAAGAGCATGGCGATGATGTAGAATCGTACCGCAAACCGTGTACGCGGTTCACCGGTCGGGGTGATGCCGGATTCATACGGCATGAGTTTTTCAAAATAGGGTTTTTTCAGCCTGAAGATGAGCCCGATTAGCAGGGCGCCAAAGCCAAAGGCCGTAGCGATGATGATAAAGATGAGAACCGGCAAATATTCTGATGGTAAATAGGTTCCAGGCATAAGCGGTTATGTTATACTGAAAAGCAATTGCTCTTGTCAAGAAAAAAATTGCTGGCTTTGCGCATGTGGAAAAAAACTCATTTAATATGAAGAGAGGAAGGATTTCTGATGTTTAAAATCTTGAGAAAAGAGGCAGTCTCGGAACTGGTCACGCTGTTTGAAATTAAGGCAAAAGATATCGCGAAGAAAGCAAAGGCGGGCAACTTCTTCACTCTCAGGATACATGAACACGGAGAAAGGATTCCGCTGACAATAGCGGATTATGACAGGGACAGAGGTACGATCACCACAGTTTTCCAGAAGGTCGGAAAGACCACCTATCAGCTTGCGTCCCTGCGGGAAGGCGACTATATTACTGATGTGATCGGTCCGCTCGGGATGCCTTCCCATATAGAAAAATTCGGGAAGGTCGTCTGTGTCGGCGGCGGAGTAGGAATCGCTCCCATATATCCGATTGCGAGGGCGCTAAAGGAGGCGGGGAATACCGTGATTTCGATAATCGGCGCAAGGTCGAAAAATCTGATCTTCTGGGAAGAAAAGATGCGCGGTGTCTCTGACGAGCTTCTCATCACCACTGATGACGGCTCATATGGAAGGAAGGCTGTCGTTACGGTTCCCCTGGATGAGCTCCTGAAGGAGCACAAGGACGACATCCCGCTGGTCTACGCAATCGGCCCGGCCATAATGATGAAGTTCGTCTGCGTGACAACCGAAAAACACGGGGTAAAAACAATCGTCAGCCTGAATTCCATCATGGTCGATGCAACAGGGATGTGCGGCGCCTGCAGAGTCGAAGTCGGCGGAGAGACAAAATTCGCCTGTGTCGACGGACCCGAATTCGACGGGCACAAGGTAGATTTCAATCTCCTCATGTCAAGGCAGAGAATGTACGCCGAGGAAGAGAAGACCGCGCTGGAAAAGTATAGAGAAACGATGGGAGTTCAATAGCATGGAAAACAACAGAGAAGAAACACAGCCTTCCAGCAGAATACCCTTGAAAGAGCAGGCCCCGCTTACACGGGCAAGGAATTTCATGGAAGTCCCCTATGGATACACCCCTGAGGAGGCGGTCCAGGAAGCGTCACGGTGCCTGTCCTGCCTGAAACCCACCTGCAGGAGCGGCTGTCCGGTAGCAGTCGACATTCCCTCATTCATCAAACTGATTAAAGAGGGAAGGTTTATCGAAGCGGCATGGAAAATAAAGGAAGAGAACGCCCTTCCTGCTGTCTGCGGAAGGGTATGCCCGCAGGAGATTCAATGCGAATCCCTGTGCATCCTCGGGAAGAAGGGAGAGCCTGTCGCGATAGGAAATCTCGAACGATTCGTGGCCGACTATGAGCGCGAAAAGGGAGATGTGCAGGTTCCCGAAAAACCGACCCTGACCGGGCGGAAGATCGCGATAATCGGCTCAGGACCTGGCGGGCTGACCTGCGCAGCCGACCTCATTAAGGCAGGGCATCAGGTCACCCTGTTTGAAGCACTGCACAAGCCGGGGGGGGTTTTGATTTACGGCATACCGGAATTCAGGCTTCCGAAGGCGATTGTCGAAAAAGAAGTTGACTATATCAGAAATCTCGGGGTCAGTGTAGTGGTGAATGCGGTCATCGGCAACCTTTTCACCGTCGATGAACTGCTTACTGAACACGGCTACGATGCATGCTTTATCGCTACCGGTGCCGGTCTGCCGGTTTTCATGGGGATACCGGGTGAAAACCTCAACGGCGTCTATTCCGCGAATGAATTCCTGACAAGGGCAAATCTCATGAAGGCATATCTTTTTCCGGAATATGACACCCCGATAAAAAGGGGGCGGAATGTCGCGGTTTTCGGAGGCGGCAACGTCGCAATGGATTCCGCACGGGTTGCGCTCAGGCTCGGTGCAGAAAAAGTATATCTCATCTACCGGCGCTCCGAGGCAGAGATGCCCGCAAGGAAGGCGGAAATCCATCATGCACATGAAGAAGGAGTGGAATTTCTCATGCTCACCAACCCTGTCCGGTTTGTCGATGACGGCAAGGGAAATGTCTGTGCGGTTGAATGCATGAAGATGGAACTGGGAGACCCCGATGCCTCGGGCAGAAGAAAGCCCGTTCCGGTCAAAAACAGTGAATTCCGGATCGAAATCGATGTGGCAATTCCCGCGATCGGGACACGATCTAATCCCCTTCTGACAAAGACGATGCCTGATCTGTCATTGAACAAGAGAGGCTATATTGTCGCTGATGAAGAGACCGGAATGACTTCGAAGCCGGGCGTATTTGCCGGCGGAGACATCGTCACAGGTTCTGCAACGGTAATCCTCGCAATGGGGTCGGGAAGAAAAGCGGCATCAGCAATCAATGAATACCTCAGGTGGAAGTACTGGGACACGGGCAGATTCATCAGCCGGTAAACACCGTTTTTTACTGCCCGGGCCTTTCTCTGAATGATTCCGGGCGAGAATGATTGCCCTCCATAATGCGCGTTCTTTTTTCCTGCGGGACAGTTGCAGACATATGAACGGCTGGACGACATGAGCTTTGTAAAAGAGGCGGATACCCTCCTGATCTATTGAAGCGGCTGGCAATATAAAAGTATTTACACACCATGAAAACAGAGGCGTTATGTCTTCCTCTTTTTCTTTTTTCTGACTGAAAGCGCCAGTAACGCAGCAGCACCAAGACCGATTGCCCCCCGGGCGATCAGACCTGATACCATACACGCCTTCTCGAAAATCCGCTTTCCCTTCACCATGAATTCCATGTTTCCATGATATCATCAACCGAAGAATAAAGAAAACGTGTCTGATTTTCCTGAGCAGCATACATGCTCAGCAACGATTCGCGCTGATGACCTTGTATCAAAAATTTTTTATGCTATACTTAATGGAAGTTGTATCAAAAACCTTTTAAAGGAGGGACTATGGCAACAGTCAAGAAAGCAGCATGCGCCGCAAAAACCACAAAAGGAACAAAATGCAAGAAGACCGCAGTCGGAAAATCAAAGTTCTGCGCGACTCACAAGAAAAAATAGAGAGCTGAATATTTCCCTGTCTCCGGTATTTTCTCCGGGGACAGGATTTCTTTTCTCTGCCCATACCTCTGTTCACGGCCGGTGCTCATAGCATCTTCCATACAGCATAGCCCTTTTTCCGGCACACTCAATACGATCAATAGATGCGCGCACATCATGTCTGCAATGATTCATCTCCTGTGAGCGAAAATATTCTGTCCTCGGTATATTCAGAAAAATTTATGAATACTATGGATCAGACACTGAGTTTTTGGTCTACAAAATCCTTCAGAAACAAGAAGACATTTTGTATCTCCTCTGTGCGGGGAAGGTTCGAGATCATCCTGTTGAGGTAATCCCGTTCGGAGAGCAGCCGGAAGGATGGCAGGAAGTTAAGATCGAATATCCACGAAAGCTGCAGGAGCTTGAAATCGTTCAGGGTCTGTATCTTTGCAAGTGATATTATCTCCCTTTTATATATTTGGGACAGCACACCCGGTGTATACTCGGGGATATCGGGCAATCCGAGGGCAACTGCGGAAGCCCTCTGGTCTTCAGGGCTTTCATAGTACTCAAGGAAGACGCGCCATATATCGAGCTTGTCCGCATCCCTCACCAGCCTGATGAAAAAGATCACGTCATCTTTTTCTTTTTTCGGAACGGAAAATGCATTGTGAAATTTCACTGACCGGATGATCAGTTCCTGTTCCTCGTCAGGGAGTTTCTGGAGGACATGTGTCTCTTCGAGAGTCTGCGCCCCGAGAAGCCCGTGGTTGACCGAAATACTGTCCCTGAACGTCCTGTACTTCCTGTACTGGGGAAATCTGCCGATGTCATGAAAAAGAGCGGCTGTTTCTGCCAGGAGTGCATTGTTTTTACTGAGTGACAGGCCCCCTGCGAGTATAGTCATGTTGCTGCATACGTTGAAGGTGTGTTTTTCCTTAAGACGGATATTCCTCTGGTCCTCTATATCCCCTGAATGGAAGGACCTGCAGTACTCACCAAACCATTTCTGAAAAAATATCAGATCATCCTTTTTCATGACAGGTCAGTATACATTTTAAACAAACTGCAGAGATGTTATAAAACATTTTCTCAAGCAGGCATCACCAGGGCACGAAAAATAACAGTGTGTTGCATATACCAGGGAACCCTTTTCTTTATGTCCTGCGGTCTGCCGGACAGGCCGTGCATCATGGATAACTTCCGTAATCATGAATTTTTCCCCTCCTTCCGATACAATAGACCCACATGTCTTTGCAGGAAAACGATACCTATTTCATGAGACTCGCCCTGGAGGAAGCTGAAACAGCGTTTCAGGAAGGGGAGGTTCCTGTCGGAGCGGTCCTTGTGAAAAACGGCAACATCGTTATCAAGACACACAACCGCAGAGAAACTGCACATGATCCCGCAGGGCATGCGGAAATTCTCGCACTCAGGTTCGGGGCGCACAAAACAGCAAGCTGGAGGCTGACAGACGCAACGCTGTATGTTACTAAGGAACCCTGCATCATGTGTGCAGGTGCGATGGTCAATGCGAGGCTCGGAAGGCTTGTGTACGGATGCAGGGATGAAAAGGGCGGTGCCGTTCACAGCCTCTATCAACTGCTGTCTGACACAAGACTGAACCATCAGGTGGAAATACTGTCAGGCGTTCTCGAGGATGAATGCGCCTCGCTGCTGAAAAGATTTTTCAGGGAACGCAGATAATCCCCCGCTCACTCTGTATTCCTTATTTATTACATTTTGATTTAAACTAACAGCTGACAGCTGTTCATTTTCGATGTATGAATCATGTCCGGAGGGGTGCCAGAGCGGTTGAATGGGACGGTCTCGAAAATCGTTGTGGGGGCAACTCCACCGAGGGTTCGAATCCCTCCCCCTCCGCCATCTTCACAGTGAATTACCCCGCGTTTGTGATATAGTGAAATTAATCCGGTTCTGCATTTCACGGAAGTTCCCTCCGGAATATACCGGAAATTTTATCGATGGTGACATGCTGGTATGGTCAGGAAAAAAATTTCCCGTCGTGCAACATCTCTCCGCAGAACCGGGAACAGTCCACGAAAAGCTGATGCGACCAGTAAAAAACCCTCCGCAACAAGGAAAAAAAGCCCTCCCGCTTCGTCGGAATCAAGGCTCTCCCTGAAAAAAGAACGCGATTTCATCTCTGCTGTCCTCTCGACCGCAGGAGCGCTTGTCATTGTCCTTGATCCGCAGGGGAGAATTGTCAGCTTTAATAAGGCATGTGAAAAGCTGACAGGATACTCGTTCGATGAGGTAAAAGGCAGGCCGTTCTGGGATTTTCTCCTGATCCCCGAAGAGATGAGCCCGGTGAGGGCCGTCTTTAAGAAACTGGCATCCGGTCATTTTCCCAATACGTTCGAAAATCACTGGATATGCAGAGACGGCTCCCGTCGTCTGATTTCCTGGTCGAACACGGCATTGCTTGACAGCAGGAATACCGTTGACTATGTGATAGGCACAGGGATTGACGTCACCGAACAGAGGCTTGCGGAGGAGGCGCTCAGAAAAGCGCATGAGGTGCTGGAGATGAGAGTCAGCCAAAGGACGGAAGAACTCCGCAGGCTGAACAGGGAACTCCAGGTGCAGCTGACGGAACGGTCAAAAACGGAGAGCGCCCTGGTCGAACATGCAAAGATGCTGGATTCATTTTTCAAGGACACCATTACTCCTCTGGCGCTGCTCGACAGAAATTTCAATTTCGTCCGCGTAAACGAGGCATACGCCAGGTCGTGTGAGAAAAACACAATGGACTTTGCCGGACATAACCATTTTGAGTTCTTCCCTCATGAGGAAAATGAGAAGATTTTCAGGCAGGTGGTCGAGACCAAACGACCATATCAGACACTTGCGAAGCCTTTTTCTTTTCCTGACCATCCGGAGTGGGGAGTCACCTATTGGGACTGGACGCTTACGCCACTGCCGGACGATACAGGCGAAGCAGAGTATCTCGTATTCTCCCTGCAGGATGTGACGCAGAGAACGCGGGCTGAAAAACGCCTGCATGCCACCAACAGGATTCTGCAATTATTCACCGTCAGATCGTCAAGAAAGGAGTATCTCGATTCTGTCGTGCGACTTCTGCAGGAATGGACAGACTGCTGCTGTATCGGCATCAGGCTTATGGACAAAGAGGGAAATATCCCCTATGAAGCATATACCGGGTTTGCCGGGGAATTCTGGGAATCCGAAAACTGTCTTTCTACAAAAGAGCACCAATGCGCGTGTATCCGTGTAGTTCTTCAAAGGCCGGACCCGCAGGATTTCCCTGCAATGACACATTTCGGTTCCTTTGTCACCAACAATTCTGTCAAATTTATGCAAGGCCTGTCGAAAAAAGAGCGGGCGAGATTCAGGGGGAAGTGCATACAGAACGGATTCCTGTCCACCGCCATCATACCGGTGCGTTACGAAGACCAGGTGATCGGAACCATCCAGCTCGCTGACAAAAAAGAGGGAATGATACCACCGGACAGGATCGAATTTGCTGAATCAATAGCGCCCCTGATCGGGGAGGCAATCCACCGCTTCTCTGCAGATGAAGAACTGACACGTTACCGCACCCATCTTGAGGAACTGGTAAAGGAACGCACGGAGCTTCTCGATATCGCAAACAGGGGATTAAGGGAAGAAATTATCGTACGCAGGCAGGCGGAAAGACTTCTGCACGACGCCCTTGAAGAATCAGAGCGAAGCAGGAAAGAGATCGCGGCCCTGCTGGAGGCTGCCCATGCGGTCATGAAATATCAGGATTTTCGGGATGCAGCCAGCGCCATATTCGATTCCTGCAAAAAACTGCTCGGGGCCGGTTCCGGATATATCGCGCTTCTCAGCAAGGATGGTACCGAGAACGATGTCCTGTTTCTGGATGCGGGATCAACGCCATGTACTGTTTCCCCTGACCTGCCTATGCCGGTCAGGGGATTACGTGCTGAAGCATACCGCAGAGCCACCGTTGTCTATGAAAATGCCTTTGCAGGAAGCAGGTGGGAGCAGTTCATGCCTGCCGGACATGTCAGGCTTGAAAATGTTCTGTTCGCGCCATTGACGTATGAAAACAGCGTAGTCGGCCTCCTCGGCCTTGCCAATAAGCCCGGCGGGTTTACCGACAATGATGCCCGCGTGGTATCGGGCTTCAGCGAACTGGCCTCGATTGCCCTCATCAATAAGAGAGCAGAGGAAACGATCAGACGCAGCGAAGAGTATTTCCGGCTGCTCATCGAAAACGCGATGGACGTAGTGACCATCGTCGAGGCCGATGGAACCATCCGGTACCAGAGTCCATCGATTGAACATGTGCTCGGGTACAGCCGTCGGGATCTTGTCGGCAGAAACGCATTTGAGTTCGTCCACCCGGATGATCTGCAGGATGCCAGAAATTCTTTCAGTCACCTGGTCCATAGACCAGGGGCAAATTTCTTCATCCAGATGCGGTACCTGCATAAAGACAGGTCATGGCGCATTCTTGAAGCTTCGGGAAAGAACCTCCTCGACAATCCCGTAGTTGCGGGAATTGTGGTCACTTCCCGGGATATCACCGAACGTAACCGGGCTGAACAGGAACTGATCGAGCTCACGAATGAGCTGAGGCGTTCGAATGCCGATCTCCAGCAGTTTGCCTATGCAGCTTCACACGATCTTCAGGAGCCTCTGCATGTGGTTGCAGGCTTTGTAAAACTTCTTGAAAAGCGCTATAAAGACCGCCTTGACGAAAAAGCACGCGAGTTCATCGATTATTCTTTGGAAGGTGTGGAGAGGATGCAGATGCTGATCAGGGACCTGCTTGCCTATTCGCAGGTCGGGGAAAAAGGAAAAAGATTCACACGTACCAGCGCCTCCGAAGCGCTTGAGACAGCTATCCACAACCTCCATTCAGCTCTCGGGGAGAGCAATGCAAAGGTGACCTATGACCTGCTTCCGACTGTCATGGCCGACGCCTCACAACTGAGCAGACTGTTCCAGAACCTCATCGGCAACGCCCTCAAATTCAGGAGCAGGGAAAGGCCGGAAATCCATATCTCAGCAGAAAGAAAGCCGAATGAATGGGTATTTTCCGTGCGTGACAACGGGATCGGGATAGCACCGAAAAACCTTGACCGCATATTCATCGTTTTCCAGCGCCTGCACAGCAGGGAGGAATATGAAGGCACCGGCATCGGACTTGCCATCTGCAAAAGGATCGTCGAGCGCCATGGTGGCCGAATATGGGCAGAGTCAGAGCCGGGAAACGGTTCGGTTTTCTTCTTCTCCATCCCGGCACACTGAGCCGGGGCCGGGATCAACTGGTTGATATACTTCCCTCAAAGGCGGCGCGAGGCTGCTCCGCATATCCTCCAGCCTCCTCCTTTACCGCATAACCGCAGTCTCCGGTCTCCGGTAAACTGCGTTATCCCGACCCCTCTCACACATAAAAGGCATCTCTCATAGAACGCCTTTAATGAAAAGACTTGCTGTATTGATAACAGATCTATTTCTTGCCGAGGATGGCGTCTTTTGCAGCCTTCGCGACCCTGAATTTCACTACCTTCTTGGCGGGAATCTTGATAGCCTCGCCAGTCTGGGGGTTTCTTCCCTTACGGGCCTTGCGCTGGACAAGCACTACTTTCCCGATGCCGGGAAGAGTGAAAGAATTCTTGGCCTCCTTGTATGCAAGCTTCGCGATCTCATCAAGAATCATGACCGCCTGCACCTTCTTGATATCGGCCTTTTTCGCAATGTGGTCTGCAATCTGGGACTTTGTCATGGGCTTTGCCATAATATACCTTCCTCCTTCAAGTGAAATTTCCCTATTATAAAGTATTGTCCCAAGAATTGCTGCACTGTGTATTTGCTGTGCCGGATTTCCGGGTACGATACCTTGATCTTGCAGTCCTTGGCATATCTCAGGAATGTTTCCGCGGGCTCTATCACAACTCCCCCAATGAAATCCTCCTGCTTCAGCCCCATCATGTCAACCGTCATCTTGCATGCCACAAACTCCACACCCTCCAGCTGGGCCATCTCCAGAAGATCAGGCAACGCAGGTATCTGGGCCTTCTCTATCTTCCCCTTCATCATCCAGGTAGCCAGTGCCGACATGCCGGGTATAGCTGCCATCAGCCCCGGGGGATAGAATTTGGCTTTCTCCGTCCATCCCTTCCGAATCACGTTGATCCCCATGAAGGTATAAAATACCTTGCACTGCATCCCCAAACGGCGCGCGTTAATACCGAGTATCAATCCCGGATATGCGCCGTCAAGTGTGTCGCGTGAAGTAATAAACGCCGAAGTCTCTATCTGTTTGTTCGAATTCTCCATAGTTATTCTCCCTTTCAGTGTATGGAAACACAAAATGTGCTTCCGTTAATGGCACCTCAGGTAAATCTGCGAGGAACTTCCCGGCTGAGCCGGACATCTTTTATGCGTACGATCCCCGGCAAGAAAGGCTGAAGGCTTACGTACGGCATTTTCTTCATGCCGCTGTAATCAGTGAAGGGGCAGACTTATTGTGAAACAACTTCCTTTATCAATCTCGCTGGTCACCCTGATTGTACCACCGTGTGCTTCTATAATCGCCCTTGCAATACTCAGTCCAAGTCCGGTAGACTCCGAACCCCTTGAAGTATCTATCTGGTAGAATCTGTCAAATATCTTCTCCAGTTCATCTTCCGCCATTCCTGGGCCCGTATCTTCCACCATTATCTTGATACCGTCGGTGTCTTTAAAAGTCGATATCCCCACTCTGCCACCTGCCACGTTATATCGTATTGCATTTTCGATAATATTCAGAAATGCTTCAGTCAGCGCGTTTTGATCACCAAGAACAGTTGTCTGTTCTGCAAATACCGCATCAATTGTTATGCGTCGTTTTTTTGCAAGAACTTCTGCCAACTTTATTGCATTGCTCAGGCAAACAGGTATGGAGACAGATTGGAAGCTGGAAGAGAGAATCACCCCTGAATCAAGTCGGGTCAACGAGAGCATGTCATCTATCAGTTTTTTCATGGAACCGGAAATATCCCTGACAGTATTTAAAGCATGCGTATATTCTTCTTTTTCTCTATCTTTTTCCAGGAGCACATCACACTGAGCCCTGATAACAGACAAAGGGGTCTTAAGCTCATGGGATACATCTGCAATCAGACGTTTTTTCATATCAAATGCCTTCTCAAGTCTGTTAAGCATGGCATTGAACGATTTTGCAAGTCCCTTTATTTCTTCAGCCTGCAGTTCGATCTCTATCCTGTCACTCATGGTTTTATGAGTGATTTTTTCAATTTTGGAAGAGAATTCCTTTAACGGGATTAAAGAACGTCTTGTTATCCATAGACTTACTGAAGCAACGACAAAGATACTCACCAGTATTGCACCCAGCAGAAAATTATTGAACCTATCAAGCAGCTTGATTCTGTCTTCAAGCGTTTGCGCTGCGAATATCGTTGCAGGCTTGCCGAATATCTCAAAATCGTGCTGTATTACCATCATCAACTCACCGGCAGGACCGGTTGCCGTGGAAACCCTTTCCTTCAGTTCCCCATTGGAGGATTCAAAGTCTCCGGAAGCAAGATCGTATTCGATTTCAACTAATGAAGGGGAGGTGGCAAGAACCTTTTTATTCACAAGAACTGTATAGTAATGTCCCGACCTTGGGATAGAATATTCGCCCAGAATGACCTCCGCACGTTCCAGCTTGATCTCACCATCCTTTTCAGTCATAAGCCCTTTCAGTATCTGTATTTTTGAGTGAAGCACAAGCTCAACAGAAAGGTAAATGTTTTTCCTGACCTCTTGATAGATCGAAATACCAAGTATGATAAGCAGACCGGTTATGAAGAAAAATATCCACAGAAATAACCTTCCTTTTATGGAGCTCGCGAGGGAATTCATGCGGGCCCCTTCAAAATATACCCTGCCCCCCTGACAGTGTGAATGAGCTTTTTACTGTAGTTCCTGTCAATCTTGTTTCTCAGGAAATTGATGTAAACATCTATTACATTGCTATCAAGGTCAAAATCTTCAGCATACACATGTTCAATAAGTTCGGTTCTGCTTATTATTCTTCCTTTGTTTATGGCGAGATATTCAAGTATGGAATACTCTTTCGCTGAGAGCTTTATCTCTTCATCCGTTCTCCTAACTGTTCTTGCGTTCGTGTCAATTGTCAGGTCATCTATTATGATAAGCGGGGAAGCTTTCCCTTTGGTCCTTCTTATTATTGCTTTCAATCTTGCCAGGAGTTCCGAAAAATCAAACGGCTTCACAATATAATCATCTGCTCCTATGTTCAGCCCCCTAACCCTGTCTTCAACGCTTCCCCTGGCGGTTAGCAAAAGAACCGGCACATCCACCTTGCTTTTTCGCAGATTGTCCAGGACTGTGAGCCCATCGACCTTGGGCAGCATAATATCGAGAATTATTGCGTCATATGTGAATGTTTCAGCCATGTACAAACCTTCTTCGCCGTCAAAAGAGCAATCTATGATAAAAGAATGTTCCTCAAGCCCCTTTTTCAAAATTTTTACCAGATTTTTTTCATCCTCAACAATAAGAATCTTCATATCCCGTTGTCTTCCTGGTGATGATTATTTGAACATTCATGATTTTCCTGCGGTACTGAAATATTATCAGTAATAGGGAAGAAGCTCAAGACAAACGGGGATTGCGTCTTGTGCCTTCAACGGCAACAGAATACTTCAAATGCTTTTTATCCTTATGTCACACATACGGATATTTATCAAACTTGCACATTCTGACCGGACCATACGGAACGGTAGTGGTAAATAATTAGAGATTTTTAAAAATGCTGAGGAGAATATTTGCGCAGATTCTTTTGCTGACAGTCAAATACCCTATCAGTAAATAAAGAGGCAAAAACCTCGCAGGAAGGAACGACTGAGAAACTCCTTCCTCAGTAGAATCAGAAAAATTCATGAATAATAAGGGCAAAGAAACGTTTTTTATTCCACGTTGTCCAGATGATTATGGGCCTGCCTGCGAAATGATACTTGTTCCCGTTTCCTTATTTTTCAATGCTTTCTCTTCTGACTTCAATCTCGTACGCAGTGAAGGTTTCGTCAAGGTAATTACCTTCCACTTCTATATATGCACCTGCTTCTGCTTTGCCATATTTTTCCTCAATCTTAGTCTGATCGGTTACGAGAATTTCCCTGCCATTGACAACCCATATCCCCTTCCAGCTTCTTCCCGGCATCTTCTCAATCACACCATAAAACTTGGCGGGATAGCTATCATGGCTTCTGGTCTCATCACTTTCACTCGCGACCGCGGTCACCGCGAATAATGCGAAGAGTATCCAAGATACCAAGATCTTTGAAATATTTTTCATGTTTTCCGGCAGATTGACTAATTCATGAGGTCTCAAAAAATCAGCCGCAGATTAAGGCAACACTTATTTTGCCTGATGTAATTCGAATGCCTTTCTGGCTCTTTCCGCAGCTGTTTCAGCCTTTTTGAAGGTAGCTTCAGCACGATCTGCAGCAGCTTCAGCACTATCACGGCAATCCTTTGCGGTTTTCATCGCCTCCTGGGACTGCTCTTTGGCTTCTGTAACCAATGATTCCAGTTGGCTAATCCTCTCCTCGAGGGGATCTATCTGCAGTTTTACATAGTCTTTTGTGGCACATCCAAAAGAAAACAGAATTATTGCAACAAATGCCAGCAGAAATATTTTTTTCATTTTGCCATTCTCCTCCCAAAAGAAAGATTGTTGTCCCCAAAAAACTTCACATTCACACGAATTCCACAGCGGAATTCAGAATACCTGCAAAACCAAAAACAGCTGGGGCAGGCACCGATCCTGCCCCGGCTCCAGCACCAGCACCAGAAAAACCAGCACTGTTATTCTGAACAGAGCAAAGCATTTGTCGCGGGAATTCCCTGCATAAAACCAACCCCGAGCCAGAAAAAGAAACCTTTCTTGCTTCGCTCAGGTTGCCATATTGCGAAGGCTTTGAAAACACGCTTACGCAACTTCCGTGCTACCTTGATACTGTAACAAATGAAAGATTAAAGGAAGATTAAAAAATTGCCGCAAAATTATTAATAATGAATGCGCACAAGCAAAGAACGCCTCGAATACCTCACGCGTTAGTCTGACACGGTTCGGCCTTCGTGGCGTATGAATTGCCCATACGCGACCGCCCACACATGGGGACGGTCACGCTGAGATTAGAAGACAGTGAACTGTTTATGCTTTGGTTGAGGACATCCTGTACGGGCCATAGATGGATTTCAGCGCTACCTCCACTTTTGAGCCCACATCCGGCATCCTGTCCCAGTTCACCTTGTAATAATTGACCGTTGTCTTCAGAGGCAGAACATTATCAGTGATAATCCCGCCGTTGCAGTCAGAAGGACAGACGATGCATCCGGACGGAAATGCGATGGCCTCGGCAGTGCCATGGTAAATGAAATGGGGAGTATACGGCTTGAATACTTCCCTCCCGTCGACAAAAATTTTCTCATCAATGAAGTCTTCGAGAGCTGCCTCAACGATAAGCGAGCCTTTCTTGAATCTGACGGTAACAATAATCGGATCGCCCTGGAGATAATCGTCACGCGTTGTTGTAGCTTTCAGTCCGGTACGCGCCTGGACTTCCTCCATCGGAATCTGCCTCCGTGATTTTACCCCGATTTCCCGCAATGCCTTATCGATGTCGGTCCGGGACACATCGGTGGTAAACACAAAGAATGGCTCCATCTTTCCGCCCTTGGTACCAAAAAATGCCTGGAATCTCCGGCCCCAGTCTGCTACAGCAGGTTTAGAACTGTCTTTCGTCACTGTCGCGGAAATACGCAGTTCCTTGTTCTCCTTATCGACAACCATGCGGTCCTGCTTTCCTTTTACTATCCTCGTATTTTTTGTTTTCTGTGTTGCCGCATATGCCTGTGTCCCGGCAACAGAGCTCAACCCGAGGACGCCAAGGCCTATGACTTTCAGAAATTCATATCTGCTCATGCCCTCTGCGCTCTTTTCGTTCGCCTGTTTTTCTGACTGTTTACCCAGAAGAACCGTGAAGGGATCAGCGCAGCAGGAACAATGAGAGTTCTGTTTTTCCTTTTTTGTGTTTTTCATGTCTTCCTCCTTATATGACCGCATTCGGCCGGAAATACAATGTTCCCGCTAAATGAAAATGTCCGGTAATGATATGAGCAAAAGAATGCGTACCGTGAACCCGGCTATCATGATGATGAGTACGGGCTTTACGCGTATCCGGAACAGGGCACTGAGAAATGCAGGGATGACGACAGGCATGAGAGGTACGGAAAACAGGATTCCCGCGATTCCGCAGGCAGCATATTTCTTTGAGACAGACAGGTCATGCACATCCTGTTTTTTCAGGAGCACCGGCAATATATCGCCGAGGAAGAAAACGCCGAGCCCGAAGGCAATCAGTCCTGTCAGGAGAAGACTTGCATAGTTCAACGCCGTACTCTGCGGCAACCCCGCAACAGAGGTTATTGCTGCGACAAGAACAGGGTCGGAGAAGACCACCCAGAAGTTCTGGACAATATGGGCGAATAGAAGCAAAGGCAGTATCTTCGGGATAGTCTCAAGGGATTTGAAGTAATCCACAAGCATTTCCGTGTTTGCGCTCCTGAGATTGTTTTTCATGAAATTCACATGAAACTCTGCTGAATAGTAGTATGAATCCAACAGGTAGAAATAGTGGCTGAAAACCTTCACCGAAACAAGGGCCAGCACCGCAAGGACAGCAAGCGCGACGATTTTTTTCAGCAGTATCCTCTTTCTTGAAATCTCATATTCGCCTGTCCGTCCAGTTTTATTGTAAGTCATCCGTATCTGCATTTGTTATAAAGGGTCTGTTGAGCCTTTCTTTATCTTGTACCGGTTATAGAAAAGGGGGATGAGGGAAACCAGTATAATCATTCCCAGCCCTATGACAAAAGCCGGGGATACTTTTCCGCTGAAAAGATCGAGCAGCGAGCTCGAAAAAACGATGAACGCGATGCACGCCGGCAGCATGCAGATAAAGGTAGTCACCGCATAATGGAGAAATTTGATTTTTGTCAGTCCAAACGCGTAATTCAGGAGATTAAAGGGGAAAAGCGGAATGAGACGCGTGAAGGCGACAATCTTCCATCCGTGCTTTTCAACCCCTTCGTCGAGTCTGCGCCAGCGGGGGCTTTTGAGTTTCCCGTCCACCCAGTCCCGCGCAATGTAGCGTGATATGAGGAACGCCAGACAAGCGCCGGCAGTCGCGCTCGTGATTGTATACACCACACCCCAGAACGGGCCGAACAGAATACCTCCGGCTATGGTGATCGGAAGCCCGGGAAGGAAAAGGGCAGGTGCAACCGTGTACGCAAGCATATATATTACGGGAGCAAGGGCTCCGTATCCCTGGATGAGTTCCCTGAGCGCATCCTGTTCCAGATAGTGCGTGGCGCCAGTGTAGCGGATTGCAAAAATGGCAGCTATGACAAGAAGAAGCACGATACTGCGTGCTATTGTACCGTTTTTTTTCCGTTCATCACCGGTTGCAAGAGTTCTCTCACGTGTTATTCCGCCGTGTGCCATAGTTTTAAAGTAGTTTTTCAACTTCACACGGTTGAGATAGGTAAAAGGAGCCTTTGCCACTTTTGCCTTTCCGGACATCGCTGCCCCAGGCTCAAATATGAGGTCTATGATATGGCTGGTCGGAGTCAGTGCATTCAGGAAATTTGCGCAGCCCGCACAATAGGAAACGAGCATGGTTCCGTTGGTCTCTTTTTTTCTGAGAATCCCCCAGTTTTTTGCCAGATCCTGCGAAAGGAATCCAACAGCTCCCCCCTCACCACAGCAGAGGGTTTTTGCTCCGCTGTGAGGCATTTCCTCCACCGACAGGCCTTTCCGCGAAACCAGGTCCCGTACCGTCGCATGGATTGACTCTTCGTATCTCACTGCGCATGAATCGTGGATTGCAACCGTGCCGGAAGCCCTGCCGGTTTCAGGCAGGCCATTCACTGCCATGAACTCGTATACCGTGCGCACCGAGAGTTCATCGCCGTATTGGTGAAAGACCTTGTAACAATTAGGGCAGGCAACAATGACATTGCGGACCCCGTGTGTTACGAGAAAATCCCTCATTTCGTCAAAGAAGGAATGAAAAAACCCGTCTCTTCCCAGATCATGGGATGGTTTGGTGCAGCAGTCAAGGACGATCCCGAGGGTTGGAACTGTTTTTTTCATATGCTCAAATATTTTTCTCACTTTATCCGGCCTTGTGCCCGGAAGCGTACATCCGGGGAAAAAAACAGTGTCACATCCCTTGGGAAGGGAATAGTACGTATATTTCCGAGAGGTTCCCCGTTTTTCGTATCCAAGGATGAGGCCGTGCTCAGGGTAATTGCCATTCCCCCTGCGTACTGTCTCGCGCCGCATATCAAGAAACATCAGGGCAGGATTGATCTTGACCGGACAGACAGCCGCGCAGAGCTGGCACAGGCTGCATTCAAAGGGCATTCCCTGATGCACTTTGTCCGCCGGATCATATGCATCGGCAATATCCTTCGGCTTGCCGTATTTCCTCAGAAAAGCGCACTCCTTTTCGCAGAGTTTACATTTGATGCACTTTTCCGAGATTGCCATGATCTGCTCTTTCAGACCCTGACTTACCTCAAGCGCCGATACATCTCTGACCTGAACTTCTCCGGTTACCATAATACTCATATCTTACAGAGTGATTGCCTGATCAATCCCCACCTCGCCAAGCGCTTTATAAAGGTCAGGGAAGCAGCCGATCATGGCTCCTTCCACAAGATCGCCGTCAATCTTTCGCTCAATTGCGCACCGGTCACATCCCATGAGCAGCATGCCGGTAGACTTTGCGATTTTCGAAAGGCGTTCACCCACGTCATTCCCCCTCACAAGAAGAAATGTATTATCAACGAAAAAAAACATGCCGACTACCTCCGCAGCGTGTTCACCCTTTTCCATCTGAGGAATGATCATGTTGCTGAGGATATAATGGGCGAGGTTTGTTGAAAATATATAGGCGACTTTCATCAAAAACTCCTTTTTATTATTTCTGCTTTTTTATAATGTAACGTTCACAAGTGACCAATATCCAATTCTTAATTTCTATGAATTGCAGACGATCCATAATACCCGTCAATATTTTTGCGGCATTTGAACCCCGGCTGCATGTTCCTTCCTCGTTGTTGTTGTTTCCGGAAAAAGGGGCGGCCGAAAGAATGCTTCCCTACTATCTCATCAGGAACATCACACCTCCGGAAATCAGATTATATAGAAACTTTCTATGGGAGAATCATGAATTATTGAACCGGCGTATTTGACAATCAAAAAGTATGTTCCTGATAATACAGGAAATATACACAGGGGGAATAATGGCTGTTTTATGGGCTGACAGCAAACTCAGCAAGTCAGGGCTTCAGACCATCCAGATCAATCTCGGGAACAGGTGCAACCAGAACTGTTCCCATTGCCATGTCGGGGCCTCACCAAGCGGCAAGAAGAATATGGATGAATCTGTTGCAGGAAAAATTCTCTCGAAGCTCTCCGATTCTGATATAGCCCGCAGTGATATTGAATTCACAGGAGGGGCTCCGGAACTGAACCCGAACCTCGAATTGTTTCTCACCGAACTCGGAAGGCTCGGCCGACACACCGTGGTGAGAACAAATCTCACGATACTTGATGCTCCGGAATATGCTTTCTACATTGATTTGTACAGGCGTTGCGGGGTAAAGGTTATTGCGTCACTGCCGAGCTGTTTCAAGGATATCACTGACCATCAGAGAGGCAAAGAGGTTTTCGACAGAAGCATCAGGGTACTCCGGAAACTGAATGCGGCTGGATACGGGACCGACGAACTGAGCCTGAGCCTCGTATATAATCCCCAGGGCACATATCTGCCCCCTTCTCAGGAAGAACTTGAAAGGGACTACAAAAAACTCCTGAAGGAAATGTACGGCATCACCTTCAACCGGCTAATCACCATTACGAATACCCCCGTGGGCGGGTTCAAGAGATACCTCCTGAACCAGGACAAATTCGATGATTACATGAACATGCTGGTGAATAATTTCAATCCGGCAACTCTGGACAACATCATGTGCAGACGCCTGCTTTCCGTAGATTATCAGGGACATATATACGACTGCGATTTTAATCTCGCCCTCGGGATAAGGGTTAAAGAGTATGAAAAGAAGAAATTCTGGGATATAGATTTCAGCGACTTCAATCCCGAGATAACATGTGCGGAGCATTGTTATGCGTGCACCGTAAACCGGGGCAGCAGTTGTCACGGAGCGCTGATAAAGGAAGAGGAAGGGTTTGATGTGAAAGGGACTGTGGAACGGTACTATGGTTCTGAATTGAAAAGCACTGCAGACCTGAAGACCGGCGCATGCTGTACGGCAGACTCGCTTCCCGCGCATGTGAAGGAAGTGCTTCCCTACATCGCGGAAGAAATCAGGGAACGGTACTATGGCTGCGGTTCTCCTGTCCCGCCTGTGCTCAACGGGTTGAAAGTCCTTGACATCGGGTGCGGTACCGGACGGGACTGCTACGTCTTTTCGAAGCTGGTAGGAGAGGAAGGAAGTGTTCATGGAATCGACATGACCGCGAGTCAGATAGAAGTCGCCATGAGGTATCAGAACGAACAGGCAGCGAGATTCGGCTACAAGAATTCCAATGTGCACTTCATTCATGACTATATAGAAAACCTTGGAAAGCATTTCTCTGAAGGTTCCCTTGACCTGATCGTCTCAAACTGCGTGGTCAACCTCATCGAAGAAAAAGAAATGCTTATGCAACAGGTTTACAGGATTCTGAAATACGGCGGGGAATTCTACTTTTCGGATATCTATGCAGACAGGAGACTGCCTGAACGTCTGAGAAGGAATCCTGTGCTCTATGGTGAATGTTTGGGAGGCGCACTTTACTGGAAGGATTTCGAAAGGATTGCCCGAAAAGCGGGTTTCGTCGATCCCCGGGCAGTCTCAAAAAGAGTCGTCGCGATATCACACGAAGAAATAAAAACACTCACAGAAAATATCACTTTCTTTTCAATTACCTACAGGCTCTGGAAAATCAAGGGGCTTGAAGATGCGTGTGAGGACTACGGTCATGTCGCGATATACAGGGGAGGGATTCCGGAATCACCTTACAGGCTGGAACTCGACGCAGCCCATGTCTTCGAAAAGGACAAGCCTGAAAGAGTATGCGGCAACACTGCGCGCATGCTTTCCGAGACCAGGTTCTCTCGCTACACCGAGGTTATCGGCAGCTTTGTGCAGCACTTCGGGCTGTTCGAAAGTTGCGGCACTCAAAAAAGCCGGGAACAAGGAAGAGACAGCCAGGGCCAATCCTCATGCTGTTAAGCGGCAGGGACGCTGATGAGGGCATCATGATTGCCCCATGATGCGTATACCTGAAGCGGCCACAGACAGACAAAGGTTCAGTGGGTAGCACATGCGATGCAGGGATCAAACGCCCTCACGACCCTTCCCACTGCACGTTCGATTTCCATATCGATACGGTCAGAATCTATATATCGTTCTACAGAATTCCGCAAAGCCTGTTCTATTGCAATTATGTTGTGCACTGTAGGAAGAATGAATTTCGCCTCGGAAATGATTCCGTTTGTGATCCGATAGTGGTGGATCAGCGGACCGCGAGGGGCCTCAACAAGACCATAGCCTTCGCTATCCCTTGTCCTGTATCCAACCATGGTCTCATCATTATCAAGCGGCTGCCGGAGTATCTCGATTGCACGTTCCAGGGCATATATGAGTTCAATGCCGCGTGCTATGTCGAACAGGAGAATCGCATGTGCAGGTCTTTCAAATGATTCCCTGAACTGCTCAAGATATCTGTCGGCAAGGGGAGTCCCCATATAGTCAGCAAGATTAATCCGTGCAAGACTGTTGGCACGGAAAACCTTTCCCCCGTAACTCGATTTCTCCGAATAACTGTACTCGCTTTCCTCAAACTGTATGTGATTCAAGTACCCGCTCGCAGGAAATGTTGCAAGAATTCTTCCGTCTGGCCCCATTATCCTTATAGAATCACCCGTATAGTCAGGCCTGTACTCCGAGACTGCTGCGATATAGTGCGTTGGGGTATCGTCTCCCCAAGTCCCCAGCTGCTCCTTTAAGGCCACTGACTTTTCGATGTAATAGTCAAAGAGCTCACAGGCCATCGGAAGAGTTTTCATCAGTGTGCCATGCATTGTTTCTGCGAGTTTCTCCTCAATGCCACCGGTGACACCTCCAATGACTGCCTTCACCGGATGAATGAATTGCCCCCCTGCGGTATCGATCAGTTTCGTGCCGGCATTCCGGACCTGAAGAGCCCTGTGCGCCAGACTACTCAGTTGCTCTGCTGAGCCAGCTTCTCCGGCTGCCTCCAGGATGCTGGACAGACCGAGACGGTCGGGCATGGTGAAAAGGAAAAGTGAGGTGGCCTGATTTTGTATCATCTGTCCCAGCATCAGGAGCTCGCGAATGCTCAGGGCAAGCGGAGGGGGAATTACCCCAAAAGCCATTTCCAATGCCTTAACCGAAGCCAGATGGTGAGCAGTCGAACAGACCCCGCATATCCGGGGCACAATGACGACCATCTGCTCCGGCGCCACGCCTTTTACAAAATGTTCAAACCCCCGGTATTCTGTAGCTTTGAATCTTGCTGATACTACCCTGCCTGCGTGCACTTCAATGACAACCTGTGCATGTCCTTCAATACGGCTGACTGGAAAGACAATCTTCGGCATTCTACACAACCTTCTCTTTGGGCCTTGGCAGACGTCCTGTGTGCGCATAGTCAGAAAACTGAAAAAGAAAAAGGGAAAGCTGGGGTGAGCGGAGACCTTCTTCAATGGCATCATCAGGAATGTCTGTAAGTGCAACAAAGACTTTTTTGATACTCTCAAACCATGCATCAGAACCTTTCTCGATCAGGGCATTTGAGGGTCCACGGCATCCTACGCAGGGATGCCCGGCACGTGGACATGGCGCTCCGCAACCATTTCTGGTCGAGGTACCGATGCACAGGAACCCCTGTTTAATCAGACAGACTTCGGGTGAGACTTTTCCCTCCTGAAACCCGGTAATCTGAGCGGGGCGAATCTCCCGGATTTTCTTTCTTCTGCATTCCGCACAGACTGTGGTATTCGTGCGGATCTTTCCATTTTCAGAGAGTACCGAATGGAAAAGTTCCGGTGTCGGAGGACAACCGGGAAGGTAAAGGTCGACAGAAACATATTCATCAATCGGGTATGACCGGGGAAGAAGACGGGGAACATGATGGCGGGCTGACTGTGAAAAGAATAATTCACGCACATTGTCACGATTCCCGAGAGAGGCAATACCGCCTGATATTGCACACGTGCCAATAGCAACAACGTAGCCGGTTTTTCTGACCGCCCGGTGAAGATTATACACATCCTCATCAGTCCGGACGCCGCCGCTTATCAGCAGCCTGTCCGTGTCAGGCATATCATGAACCGAGATCACAAGCGGCATGTAGAGAAGCCTGTATTCATCTATCCAGGCCTGACTGTTCAGGAGTCCGACTTCACAGCCTGCGCAACCTGACAGCTGAAGAACCGCAAACGTCTTCATTGTGCAGATGCCATCCAGAGAAACAATTGAAGCATCATACGTTTACCCTGAGATACGTGGTACACTGCCTGTGCTCCGGGAAAAGACTCTCCCTTATCATTTCGGGACCCATACCTTCCCTTTATCAATAATATGATCGACTTCCCATCCCCTTCTCTGCATCTCCCGGGCGATCCATTTTCTGTGGCACTTCCATGGGAAATGTTCGGCGCAGACGATTACCGAGGTCTTTGCACGCGCGACGGATTCCAGCATATCGATTCCCCTGCTGAAATCATCCGTGATAACATACGCGGGATACCCGCCTTTTCTGAACCCGCCCAGTTCCTTCCCCAGAAAAACATATGCTATCCCTTCACGGCTGAGGATCTTTTCCAGGCTTTCCCTGGTGTAAATCTTCACGCTGCTCCTCGGAAGACTCCGCACGTCAATGAACGCCTGAATGCCGTAGGCGTGGAGGATTTCAACAAAATCTTCCTCGGATCGTCTGCCGGTGCCGAGTGTATATATTCTTTTCAATGGTTATTCCCCGCATTCCTCATACAGCATTTTTGTCGAACATGCGCATATTTTCCGGTCGGTTTGCAGGAATTGTCTCCAAGAAATTATACCACGCATAACCACCAATCCCCTGTGACTCAGTCAGTGCGGGCACCCTTATGAAGACCGGTCTTCAAAAAACAATCAAATTCAGTTAATATACTATGTATTTCCGGGAAGCTTTCGGAATGAATTTCTTATTCACTCGAAGTCTTTTCTCCGGTTTTTTGGCGTGTGGGCGATTAGCTCAGCGGGAGAGCGCTTCCTTCACACGGAAGAGGTCGCTGGTTCGAAACCAGCATCGCCTACCATATAATTCAATAACTTACCTCGATCTCCCATTCAGCTCAGCTCCCAAATTGTGCTAATCGTTTTTTCATTGAGAGTATTATCCAGAATACTTACTGCCTTGACCATGTAAGATGGTGCTCAATAACTGCACCTTAACAGCAGGGATAGCGACAATATTGATAGCCGTGGCGTCACAGAGTTTACAACTTTCGCTACTTGGTTTTTCAAGAGATCTTTCAGGAGAGTCCTTTAGTGATGACGGGTATTCAAGGAAAGTTATTTTCCAGGCTTCTCCGGGATGCCGCGTTAGCCATATTATTAAGTAGAGGGATATCTCAAGAACTCCGCATCCTCCTCCGGAATCGAAGGGTTAATGGTAATACCCGAACCGATTTCAAACCCTGCGCGCGTTAAGAGCCTAGGCAATATTTGCAGGTACCAGTGTAACTGGGGTTCCTTTGCCCGGTACCTTACTGATGTATTGATGACGTAGTTGTAGTCAGGGTCTTTGAGTTTTTCATAATATCTTTCGAATATATTTTTCATAATGCTAGTCAGATCTGTTTTTTCTGTGTCTGAGATGTCCCCGAAATCTGCTTTATGTACTTTGGGCATAATCCAGACTTCGAAAGGGACTTCTGCCGCATATGGGACAAAGGCAACAAATGAGTCATTGTCGGATATAATGCGCTGAACATGATTCAGTTCATATGCAAGCATATCACAGAAAATGCACCTTCCCCATTCATCAAAATAATGTTGGGCTTCCTCTTCGCGCCATCGTATGTGACGGGGCACCATTCCGGTTGCAATGATTTGTGAGTGGGGATGCATAAGCGAAGTCCCCGCACGGAGTCCGTGATTTCTGAATATGATAATCATCATGTTTTCATTTCTTTTCATGAGATCGACATATCGTTTGTGATAGGTCTCGATAACAAAGCCAATCTCACCGGCTGACATTTTACCCAACTGTTTATCGTGCAGAGGCGTCTCGATTACCACCTCATGGGTCCGTATCCCTGCATCGCTAACTAGTTTCTGTTGCGGAAGGCCATATTCCAGCTACCATTCCGCGGTATTTCTTTGATCAACATTCCTTTTTGCCTTTGTCCGACCGTCCAGCTCGATCATTTTTCGAATTTGGCCATACTTCTACTCT